>JAITQR010000003.1 GCA_031288815.1 Treponema sp. | reverse complement strand
TCCCTGTCCCTGATCACGGCCCTGGTGTCGGTGATGGTTACAAGCGACGTCAGAATCACTGCGGAGGACAACAACCTGAGCATCAACAGCCGCTCCGCGGCGGAGGCGGAAACCGTGCTTTCCTCAATCCGCTCCAACGCCCTGGTACTGCTGGATACCCTTGCCGCGGCGGGAAACTCCCCGGCCCTTTCCCGGCAGGCCGCGGCCTTCTTCTTTGAACGGAATCAAGATGTTGCCGCCATTACTACTCTTCACTCTTCACTCTCCACACTCTTAATAAATGACAGGTTTTTTCTTGCCAACGAGCTTGAGCCTGATCTGGTAGACAGCTTTCTTGAGTCTTCGGGCGAATTTTTGGAGCGGGCCACCGCGGGGGAGACGCTTATCCTCAACGGGATGCCGGCCTTTGGGGTTCCCCTGCTCGTTCTGTGCTTTCCCTGGAACGGGAACGGGCTCAGCGAGGCGGCGGCGGTGTTCTTTTCCTCCGAATCCTTAAGCGAGACCTTCGAGACCGGGGCGAATTCGTCCTACATGATCAACGGCGAGGGGGACCTGCTGGTCCACCCGGAACGGGACCTGGTGCGGGCGGGGGCCAACTTTGGGAACCGGGACTTTATCCGCTCCCTGCGGGAAAACCCCGGGGCAAGCATGCAGAGCCTGTACACCGCCGAAGACGGAGGGCGGTATTTCGGCGCCTTTACCAAGCTTTCCCTGGCGGGCGCGGCGGTCATTACCAACATAGAAGACCAGGTGGTGTTCGAGGGGATCAGGGCAACCACCCGGCGGAACATCTATTTGACCGTAGCGGTCCTGTTGGCCGCCGTCATTTTTATCAGAATCTTTTCCAAAACCATCAGCACACCCTTACGGGTCCTTACGGCGGCGGTGGAACAGATTGAGGGCGGACAGTTCGATATTGCACTGAAACCCAAAACCAGGGACGAGGTTGGGGCCCTCACCCTCAGTTTCGACCGGATGAGCAAAGCCTTAGGTATCTTTGGCCGTTTTACCAACCGGGAGATCGCGGTCCGGGCCATGCGGGGGGAAATAAAACCCGGCGGCCTTCCCAAACAGGCCACGATCTTCTTTTCGGACATACGGGGGTTTACGGAAAAGTCTGAAAATTTTACCACCGCATACGGGGAAGAAGCCCCGGACCGTATCGTTTCCTGGCTCAACGATTATTTTACCCGGATGGTGGACTGCGTAACAAAAACCGGCGGCGTGGTGGACAAGTTTATCGGCGACGCGGTCATGGCCCACTGGGGCACGGCGTACAGCTCCGGGTCGGTGGCGCAGGACGCGCTGAACTGCGTCAGGACCGCGCTCTTGATGAGGACCGCCCTCCTGGACATGAACCGGAACCGCCGGGCCGATGACCCCGGCAACCCGCCCATCCGCATCGGTTGCGGCATCAACTCAGGCATCGTCACCGCCGGACAGATCGGCAGCGAACAGCGGATGGAGTACACGGTCATCGGCGATCCGGTCAACCTTGCCAGCCGGACCGAGGCCCTCAACAAAGCCCTGGGCACGGACATCCTTATCACGGAAAACACCTGGCAGCTTATCGGCGACACGCTTATTACCGAAGAAATGCCCCCGGTCACGGTAAAGGGAAAAGAAAAACCGGTGCGGCTTTTCGCGGTAGTAAAACTGAAGAAGAGTGAAGAGGGGGGAGTGAGGAGTGGGCCGGAGACATTAGCGGAACTGCGGGAGATGCTGGGTATTACACCGCCTGATTTAAGCGCCGTTGATACGGGGGCGGAAGAGAAGAAGTACAGGATTGGAGAATGAAGGACACTTCCCCCTCCACTCTTCACTCTTATGTAAGGGATATTTTTATATACGGCCTCTGTATTCTCGGGATCCTGTTGTTCCTTAACCTTTTCAGGCTCGATTTATTCAGAACCTTGACGCGGCAGACTGAGGCGCCTATAGGGACGATTACCTTTAAGTACCGGGCGGCCCAGCGGCGTTTTACGGACCGGGTGCTGTGGGACCGGCTTAAGAAAGAAAGTCCGGTGTATGAGGGGGACCTTATCAGAACCGCGGAGCTTTCGGAAGCTACGGTTACCTTTGGGGGGGGAAGCGCGGTCATTAACCTTGCGGAGAACACCCTTATCCAGCTTCACGGAGATGACGGGGGCTTCTCTGTCGACATCAGCAAAGGCGTTCTAAGCGCCGGCGCCGGGGATTCCCCTCTGACGCTTGTGTCAGGAGACCGGCGGATTACGGTGGAAGCGGGCGGAATGGCGCAGGCCGGGACGGAGAACGGGGAACTTACGCTCCGGGTTATGGAAGGGACCGCATCTTTTACCGGCCCCGATGGAAGCGCCAGCGTGGCGGCGGGGGAAACTCTTGCCCTGGGCGATGCCGGGCCGCGGGCCCTGCGGGAAGCGGTGGCGCTGTTTCCCCGGCCCCAGGAGCGTTTTCTTAAGCCCGGATCGGGGAAGTTTACCGTGCCCTTCCGCTGGAACCGGGCCAGTCTGTCCCCGGAAGAGACAACCCGGCTTGAGATTGCCGAGGATCGTTCCTTTGCCCGGATCGTATTCAGCGGGGAATTTGACGGGGACAGGGCCGCCGTGGACCTTGACGGGGGTTCTTATTTTTGGCGCGTTTCAGCGGCACAGGGCGAAGGGCCCGCTCCCACTACCCTGTCCTTTAGGGTCATCCCCGCCCCCGCGCCGGCTTTGATTATCCCCGCAGAGTCTTACCGTTATCAATTCAGGACCAGAAGGCCCTCCGTGCGCTTCCTGTGGACGGAAACGGAGGAGGCGGACTTGTATATGCTTGAGGTGGCGGACAACCCGGACATGAGAAACCCGGCCCTGTCGCAGGAAGTCCGGGGAACATCTTTTTATTCTTCGGCCCTGGGGCCGGGGACCTGGTACTGGCGGGTACGGCCGGTGTTTCCCGCCGCTTTCCAGGGGGCCCCGGGCGAGGCCACCCCGGCCTCTTTCAGCATTGTCCAAAGTGGGGACCTGCGGGTCCCGGAACTCCAACTCCCCCAGGACCGGGGCCTGGTAAATGTGGCCTCCGGCCGGGGAGACGTTTATTTTTCGTGGCGCTCGGAAGCGGAAGCCAGCTCCTACCGGATTCTGCTTTCGACAAACCGGGATTTGAGTAATCCGCTGCTTGATGAAAGGGTGCGGGATAACTTTTATGTGCGCCGGGCCGGGCAAAACGCCATGGCGCCGGGGCAGTACTATTGGGCGGTTTCCCAGACCGACATAGAGGGAAACGATTCGATCCTTGCCCCGGCCCGTTCCTTTACCGCCCTGGAAGGAGATCTGATCCAAAGGCTGGTTTTCCCTCCCGAGGGCTATATCGTCGATACTTCCCTGCTGCCGGATCTGCGCTTTACCTGGAAAACCAACCTGCCGTTTCAAACACGGTTTCAGGTTTCCGAAAGCCCCGGCTTTTCTTCCGTCCTCGTCGACGAGGCGGCGGGCGGCGAAGTCTTCCAGGGGCGCGCCGTGCCCGCGGGAACCTGGTATTGGCGGATTCAGGCCAGGGGGACCGGCGACGCGGTCTTTGAAACGCCGCCCCGATCCTTTGTCGCGGCGCCCCCCATAGACGCGCCCCTGCTCCTTGAACCGGCACCGGGGGGCCGGGTGGCGACACAGGAAGGGGAGTCCCTGGTATTTTCCTGGGCAAGCCCTGAGGGGGCGGAGTATTATCAGTTCAAATTATACCATGAGGAAGAATGGAACAGGGCGGTCTATGAAAACAACCTGGTCGAAGAGGCAAGCCGGAGCCTTCCCGTGGACAGCTACCCCGAGGGGAATTACCGCTGGTCGGTACAGGGCCTGGCGCCGGAAAGTTTCCGGAACACCCGGCGGACGGGACTGCTTTCGGAAGGCGTTTTCCGCGCCCGGAAGATCCATCCGGTAATCCTGGATTACCCCGGCGACAACACCGTTTTTGAGGGCCTTCTGGCCTACCGTGAACCGGAAACCCTGCGCTGGAGTTCCGAGGATCAGGTGGGGACGAGCAGCTTCATCCTCTCCAGGAGCGCCGATTTTGCCGAAGCTCCGGTGCTGCTCGTCAACAACCCGCCTCAAGGCATCACCCTGCCCAGGCTGTGGGAAGGGAACTATTACTGGACCGTCCGGGCGGAAACCCCCGACGGCTACGACATCAGCGCCAAGGCGCCCCTCCAATTCCGGGTGCTTCCCATACCGCTCCTGCCCGCGGCGGCGAACCGCCTGCCGGTGAACGGGAAAATTATAGGCGAGGCGGAACTGAGGGCGAACCGGCGCATCCTCTTTTCCTGGGATGCCGTCACAGGCGCCACAGGGTATCTGTTTACCCTTGAAAACGCGGATACGGGGAACACCGTTATGCGGCAAGGGCCCATGACGGAAACGGCCCTGACCCTGGAAGATTTGAGCCTCCTGGATGTGGGGGCTTTTACCTGGCATCTGGAGGCGGTATGGGCGGAAGCGGCGGGGGACATAGTTCAACGGGGGGAAACCGGCGAGAACCAGTTTACGATTGACTTCGGCCTGCCCACTACGCCTGAACTTCGGAGACCCGGAACACTTTACGGACGAGAAGAGTAAGAGTTGAGAGAAAAAGTGGGGAGTGGGGAGTGAGGAATAGACAGGGTAGCAATAAGCACAAAACTTCTCTTCACTCTGCACTCTTCACTCTTTTCACGTTACTCTTTTGTTGTTTCTCGGGAACCGCGCTTCTTTGGGCCCAGGAAGCGGAGTACTGGATGGCGGAAGACGGTCGTTTTATGCAGCTTCTCAGATGGGAAGAACAGAAACACGCGTTCTACTATGACGTGGAAATTGAAAAACAGGCAGGAGCAGTGTGGGAAGGGGCTGTAAGCGGAAAAACAGAAGCGTCCTTTCTGGAAGTTTCCCTGGTGCCGGGCATCTACCGTTACCAGGTCAGGCCTTACGACCTTTTGGAACGGCCGGGACCGGCGTCGGCCTGGATGCAATTTGAAATCCTTCCGGCAAAGCAGCCGGAGCTTGTGCGGCTCAGCCCGGAGGCCTTTTACCTGGACGAGGACATTACCTGGGTCCTCACGCTCCTTGGAAGGAACCTTGTCGATGGGATCGATGTTTCCCTCCGGGGACCCCAGGGCATACTGATAAAGCCCGGCATGGTAACGGCGGAGCAGTCGGAGAACGAGGTCCGGCTGATCTTTAGGTATGAGCAGTTGGACACGGGGGACTATACCATTCACGTAACGAACCCCGGCGGACTCACGGCGGAGGAACAAACCTTCAGGATTGCCTATAAGAAGCCGGTGGATATTAACATATCGGCGGGCTACAGGCCCCCGCTTCCCCTCTATGGGCAGATTCACGAATTGCTTGAAACGACCTTTTTCCCCCTCGGCGCGTACAGCCGTTTGAGCGTTATCCCGTTTAAGCGGCGCTGGGGCTATATGGGGTTTGAGATTGAACCCTCCTGGTACTTTTTTGGGGCGGCGCAGGACGATTATACCGTGCAGGCCCAGATACCCGGCGCCGCTATCTACGGGGTTTACCAGCGCTGGCTTACAAACCGGGTAATGGCCCTCAACTTCCGTATCGGTGGCGGCATATACTCGGTTCTGGTGTATCATTTGACCTTCAACCGGGGGAAGACAGAGCCGATGACGGTCCTCATCCCGGTCATTGCCGCCGGCGTCTCTTTTCAATGGCTTGTCAGAAAACCTTTTCTGGTGGAAGCCGGGCTGGACTTTACCCACTTCTTTACGGTAGACGATCCTTCGCCGGGTTACCTGCGTCCCTTTATCGGTGTGGGCTGGCGGTTTTAATCGTGGCCGCGTAGATACTGTTGATGATCCCCAGCACCGCGGACAGGCTGAACAGAACCTCTATACCCACGGCGTCCCAGATGTAGCCCCCCAAGAGGGCGATTAAAATCGAAATAACGTGGTTCACCGAAACCCCGGTACTCAGGGTGGCGGTAACCTCCTCCTGGCTGGAGGCGATGGACTGGACATAGACGTTGCTCGCCATGCTGGCCATGGAGATAATCGAATCCAGCACATAGTTGACGCAGACCACCCAAAAGGCAATACCCGGGGGAAAGAGCCGGTGGGCAAAGCCGTAGAGGACGCAGACCACCACCAGGAGCAGTGTGTCGGTCACCATGACGAATTTGTAGCCCAGCCTGTCGATAAGCCGCCCCACAAAGGG
>JAITQR010000057.1 GCA_031288815.1 Treponema sp. | reverse complement strand
AGGGCGGGTACGTAGGTTACCAGCAACACTACCACAAACTGGATAAGCAGGAAGGGGAACACGTAACGGCAGATGTCCACGAAGGGTTTCTTGAAACGGTAGGCGGCCAGAAAAAGGTTAAGCCCCACCGGGGGGGTAAGGAAACCCACTTCCAGGTTGATAACAAAAATAATACCCAGGTGTACCGGGTCGATGCCGTAGACCGCCCCCAGGGGGGTAATCAGGGGGAGTATGATGAGGATGGCCGAGAAGATGTCCATGAGGCAGCCTACCACCAGAAGGGCCAGGTTCAGGAGCAGCAGGAAAACGTACTTGGACTGGACGGTTTCAAGCATCCACTCCGCCAGATCGGAGGGAACGTTGGTGTCGATGATGTAGTAGGACAGGGCCTGGGAAAGGGCGAGGATGGCCAGAACCCCCCCGATAATGGGAACCGCCTTCAGGAAAACATGGGGAAGTTTTGTGAATTTGATATCCCGGTGAACCAGAACCTCGGTAATAAAAACATAGAACACCGCCACCGCGCCGATTTCCGTAGGGGAGAGGATGCCGGTAAAGTAGGCCGTTACCAGGATAAAGGGAAGGATGATCTCCAGGATCGTTCCCTTGAGGGAGCCCAGGGCCTTGCCGGGCCGGAAGGGTTCCAGGGGAATCTTTTTCCTTACCGACGCGATAATGCCGAAGACGATTACCGCGGCCACGAGGATGAGGCCGGGCAAGAGACCGCCGGCGAACATGTGAAAGATGTTGGTCTGCCCGATAACCCCCACCAGGATAAGCGGAAGGCTGGGCGGAAACATCAGCCCGACGCTTCCCACGGAGGTAAGGAGGCCGATGGAAAATTTTTCCGGGTACTTAACATGCTCCGCAAGGATGGTGTAGAGAATCCCTCCCAGGGCGAGAATCGTTACCCCGGAGGCCCCCGTAAAGGAGGTAAAGAAGGCGCAGATAATTACCGTGGCGATTATCATTCCCCCGGGCAGCCAGCCAAAGAAACTGCGGAAGCTCAGTACCAGCCGCTCCCCGGCCCGGCTTTCGGACAGGAAAAAGCCTACCAGGGTAAAGAGAGGAATGGCAATAATACTGTCGTTTGTCAGGGCAGCGTGAATAAAAGTAGACACCGCGTCGATCTGGTTTCCCGAAGTCTCAAAGAGAAGGATTACCAGCCCTCCCATGATCACGAACAAGGGTGTTCCCGCCAGCGCCGCGGCGATAAGCAGCGCGATTCCCGGAATCCGGATGTGCCAGGCGATATCGTAGCACAGTCCGGTAAGGCCCTCCGCCCAGGGGGGAAGATCGAATACCCAAATAAATTTGGCGATTCCCGGCCAGGCGGCGGCGGTTCCCAGGAGGATCGCCAGGGCCGGAAAGATCCGTTTCCAGCCGGAAAAACCGGTCCGGCGGGCAAAACGGAAGGCTGTCACCCCGTAACCGATGGGAAGGCTCAGCGCGTATACCCGTTCGGGAAGGGGGCCGATGAACCGGTCGGAAAGGCCGATGCGGATAAACGCCGGGCTCGTCCAGGCGATAACCGTTACGACAAAGGCGGAAAGCAGATTGGTACAGATCCCGAGCTTCCGCTTTATCCCCTCGTCGGAAAAATACTGCGCCAAGGCGATAGACAGATGTTCCCCGTTTCGCGTGGTGATCATCCCCGCAAACATACCCGAAAGGAGCAGCATGTTGATCATGATACCCGACGAATCGGGAACACCGGTATTGAAGATGAACTTGGCGATGATCTCGCTTAGGGGCAGGACTACCAGGGAGAGAAGGGAGAAAAAACACAAACCATTTTCAAGCCCCCGGAGGATCTTTCCAACGCGGCCCGCTTCACCGGCCCGAAACGCCTCTCCCTGGAGTTTTTCCGCCGGCCCCGGATCGCTCAACATGGATTACCGGCTCCCGCGGTACTTCTGCAGGATAGCCTGGATACGGTTATACATATCCCTGTTGAATATATTCCGGGCGATAAGATCCGGAAGATATTTTTGGAGATCCCGGTACCAGAATTCTTCCTCGGCGGGGGTCGCGTCATGTATGGCAAGTCCGTCGGTCCGCATGGTGGCGATAGCCTTTTCTTCTTCCTGGAGGAAAGAATTCTCCATGTTGACTCCCGCTTTTCTGAACAGGTCCTGGAGCTGGGATTGGTATTCTCCGATATCCTTCCAGCCCTGCTGGTTCATCAGGGCCCCGCCCATAAAGGGGGCGAGTTTCAGGGTGTTCATGTATTTGGTAGTCTTATAGAGCTTGATGGGCGATATTGCCGTGGGGCTCTGGTAAATGGCGTCGATCCTCCGGCTGGTAAGCTGCTGGGTCACCTGGGTCATGGCGACAGGAACCATGTTGAAACCCATGGCGCGGAACGCGTTGAGTATGTCTTCCTCATCCGGGTTGGTTCCTACCCTGAGCTTTCTCAGATCATCGGGGTACACTACCGGGGCGGTAGAAAATATCCGTACCCATCCGGCCTTTGCCCAGACCAGGTTTATAAAACCTTTCTCCTCAATTTTGCTGTTCAGGGTAGGCCGTACCTCCCCCAGGACCGCGTCGAATTCATCGTTATCGTGGATAAGCATGGGGATGCTCAGGGCCATGATCTCCGGCGCTATGGAGTTAAGGGCGATACTGGTAAAGATGGATATCTGGATCTGGTTCTGCCTGAGCAGGGCAAGATTCTTCCCCTCGTCGGTCTGGCCGTGTACCACTCTCAGTTCTATTTCTCCCCCGGTTATCTTGGCCCATTCTCCGGCGATCTTCTTCAGCTCCCCGCCCCAGATAGTGTTCTCGGGGAGGGGGGAGGCAAGTTTGATAACGGTTTTGCGCCGGGGGGCGGCCTCAATAAAAACAGGCCGCGCAAAGCCCAGGAGGAAAAGCATGACCGCGCACAGGGATATTACAAACTTTTTCAACTGGAACTCCTTTGCCCGGTTCTCTCATTCGTATTCCTCATCATCCAGGACGATAAAGTAATTTTCCGCATTGTCCAGCAGCGCCCGGGCTTTTCGCTGGGAAATGATATTCACGAGCCGGTTAGGAGGATCGGCGTCCACATCCAGGGCCAGGGCGGTTTCCAGGCACTCTTTAAAAGCCGCGTAATCCTGGGCGGGAACCGTCACCGCCTGGGCATAAGAAATGTAGGGCCCCGCTAAAAGCCCGCCGGATTTTTTAAGGGAACGTTCAAAATGGGTTTCCACCCGGGAAAGATCGCCTCCCATGGTATCCGGCAGGGAGGCAAGGGCGAGAACGTAAAAATCGTCCAGGGCCCCCCGGTTAAAGTCCGGATCAAGAACGTAGGCCCGGTCTATGTAGGCCATGGCATCCGCCACCTTGCGGCTCAAGGGGAAATCGAAGGGGTCCAGGGAGTAGGCGGAAAGATAAGCCGCCGCGGTCCAGTAGAGTACGGGAACATCGGCCTTCTTCATTTTGGCCAGATAAGGCGCCATAGTTCCCGATTCGGCGGAAGCCTTCCCGATACCGGGGTATTTTTTCTCCAAACCGCCCTGAAGGATATCCGCCCCCCGAAGGTAGAGCAGCTTGGCCCGCTTCATGGCCCTTTCCTCTTCCTCGTACTGGATAGGGGGGAGGAATTCCGCCGGCCCCTGGACAAAGGCGTTGGCGTACATAACAAAGAGGGAACCGGTGGTAAGAATGAGCCCTTGATGATCCGGCGCCTGGGAAAGGAGGGATTCGTACATCTTGATGGCGAAGGGAATGGCGCCCCCCACCAGTTCCGGGTCCGAATCGGCGGTAAAGACCTCCGAACCCCCTTCCCCGGTCAGGGCGTCGGCCACCGCGTTGACGGCCATCCGGTTTATCGAACAGGCGGAACCCAGGAGGGCGATAGAAAACACAATCCAAGGCCCAAATGTATATCGGTTAAGGATCATTTGTTTTAGTGTACCATAATCGGGATGGAGTAGGGAAGGGGACGCTATCCCTTTACACTTCCCAGAAGCGTCCCCTTGGTAAAGTATTTTTGAATAAAGGGATAGGCGGCGATCATGGGGATGGCGGCCATGAATACGCTGGCCGCCTTTATCGCCTGTATGGGGGCTTCCCCGAAGGCGTTTACCTCCACAAATTCGTTCATCCCGCTGGCCATGAGGATATTCCGCAGCAGGATGGGGAGGGGCTGGAGGGCGTTATTGTTGATATACAGCATGGCGTGGAAGAAGTCATTCCAGAATGAAACCCCGTAGTAGAGACCAATGGTCATGACAATCGGTTTTGAAAGGGGCAGGATGATCCACAAAAGGATATACCATTCCGCGGCCCCGTCGATGCGGGCGGATTCTTTTAACTCGTCGGGGATGCCCTCAAAGAAACCCCGCATGATAAGGCAGTTGTAGGTACTGATAGCCCCGGGTAAAAAAATGGCCGCCAGATGATTGGTCAGCCCCAGTTTGGTAATCACCAGATAGGCGGGGACGAGTCCCACGTTAAAAAGATAGGGAATCAGGATGAGGATATTAAAAAGACGGCGGCCCGGCAGGGTCTTAACCGACAAGCCATAGGCCAGTGGGATGGTAAAAAACAGGGCGGTTAACACCCCGAACACAAATATTTTCGCGCTGTTGGAAAAGGCGACCAAAAACCCGTTGTTTCCCAAAAGGGAACGGTACGCCGCGGTGGACCACTTCCAGGGCGCCAGAAACATCCCTTCCAGGTTGGAACCGATAAACGTATTAGGCCTGAAAGAAAGGGTGATGGTGCTCCACATGGGAATCGCCACGATAACCAGCATGATGACCAGAAAGATATCAACAATGGTGTAGAACACCCGGTCTCCCACCGAAAGCCGGACGGTAATCCCCTTTACTCTTTTCGCTTTCATGCCATCCCCTTAAAACAAAGATGACTCACTCATCCGCCGGACCAGCCAGTTGGAGAGGCTGATCAGCAGGAGACCGATGACCCCCTTAAAGATCCCTACCGCCGTGGCAAGGCCGAACTGAAACTGCAGGAGGCCCTGGCGGTACACCCAGGTGTCGATGATATCCGCCACGCTGTATACCGGAATGGAGTATAGCATAAACATCTGGTTAAACCCCGCGTCAAGAATGGTACCCAGACGGAGGAGTACCACTATCATGATTACCGGCCTGATGGAGGGCAAGGTGATATACCAAACCCGCTGGGGAGCGCTTGCCCCTTCCACCAGGGCCGCCTCAAAGAGGGAAGGGTCAATACCGATAAGGGCGGCAAGGAAAATAATGGCGCTCCAGCCCATCTCTTTCCATGCGTCGGAGAAGATAACAATCCAGGGAAAAGTCCTGGTATTGGTCAGAAAGGCCACCGGTTCGCCCCCAAAGACCTTAATTACATCGTTAACGATTCCGTCCCCCGGGGCGAGGAGGGCGAGGAGGATCCCGTACATGATAACCCAGGAGAGGAAATGGGGCAGGTAGGCCAGGGTCTGAACCAGTTTGGCGAGCCTCGGCCGGATACATTCGTAGATGGCTACCGCCAGGAGTATGGCCGAGGGAACGCTCACCAAGAGCTTCCCAAAGCTGTAAAAGAGGGTGTTCCGGAGAAGTTCCCAAAAATAAAAGGAGTTAAAAAAGGTATTAAAATGCTCAAGCCCTATCCACCGGCTGCCGAACACCCCGTCCAGGGGCATAAAGTCCCTAAAGGCGATCTGCCCGTTCCAGATGGGGAGATATTTAAAAATAATATAATAGACAAGGGGAACAATCAGGAGAACGTATGTCGACCTATGCCGCCGGATCTCCTTTACCAAATGGTTCTTCGCGAAACCAGTCTTTTGACTTTTCATGCCTTTTAACACCATACATGGGAAGAATTGGAAAATACAGACAAATTATTGGATTATTCCGATATTTTAGCGGAAAGAAATTTGTTGACTTTTCACGGAACCCCATACTAAACTAAAAAATCAAAAATCGTAATTGTTCAGCCGCCTCTATTATGGGGAAATCTTGCGAAGGCGGTTCTAAAACAGGAATTGAATAGTTACGAGAATTTCAATCCCAGGAGGTTCTTATGAAGGGGAAAATGAAAAACGTGGCGTTAGTGTTTTTCATGGTTTTATTGGCGGCTTCCGCTTTCGCCGGCGGCGGTTCCCAGGGGCAGGGAAGCGGCGCTTCCGTTCCCGTTTCCGCTTCCGCCGCGTCAACCGCGCCGGTAACGATTGAATTTTGGTATGGCGGTACGGTAAGCGAGGCCGGACCACCGCCTGAGGACTGGAAGGTATTGCGGGTTGTCAAAGACAAACTCAACATCAATTGGATTCCCAGCATGTTGCCGAGCGGTAATACCGATCGGGATACGAAGATCAACGCCGCCGCCGCGTCTAACGCCCTGCCGGATGTCTTTTTTGCCCGCCGGGAAGTGTGGATAAATGTGGTTAAAACCGGTCTTATCGCCCCGGTGGACGATCTCTATCCCCTGATGCCTGCCTGGACCAAGATATATGTCCCCGCTGACGCCAAGGCTTATACAACTGTAAATGGAAAATCCATGGCTATTCCCTACCTGGGAGGATCCCAGCCGACAAACGAGGGGATCGTTATCCGGAAAGACTGGCTGGACAACCTGGGCCTTAAAGTTCCGGCTACCCTGGATGATTACTTCAATGTAATGAAAGCTTTTACTCTTAATGATCCTGACAAGAATGGCAAGAATGATACTTACGGATATGGCGCTTTCATCGAGATCAACACCTACGAGGAAGGTTTGGGCCGCCGTTTCGATTCTTTCTTCGGCGCTTATGGCGTAGCCGGTACCTGGGATCTCCGTAAATCCAGCCCGGGGCTCAATATACACCGGCCCGGTTATTATGATGCCCTCGTGTATATCAAGAAGATGGTGGATGAAAAAGTGATCGATCCCAACTGGGCCAGTTATGGTAAAGATGATTTCCGGGCGAACTGGAAACAAGGGAAGTTCGGTATCATGCGGGAACAACATTCCGCTTACGCTTCCGAATCTAATTACGCCCCCTTCGATAAGAACTTTCCCAATGGGGACTGGATCGTTATCGATCCTCCCAAGGGACCCCAGGGCCTGTCCTCTGTGGGAACATACACGAATAGTTTTGGTCTTCTTCCGGTTTCTTCCAACGCCATTAAGAACGGAAAGGGCCCCGCTGTCGCCAAATTATTTGAATGGATGGCCAGCGAGGAGGGGTATTACCTTCTGGGCTGGGGCGAATTGGGAGTGAACTACCTTCTGGATAAGGATAAGGTTCCTATCGTCGAGGGCCTTCCGGATCCTGCCAAGGGATATATCAAGCCCGAAATGCAGCCCCTTACCCAGATGCGCGGGATTATCCAGCGGAACAACGATGCTGAACTGGTATCCCGGTATCCCACCTATAAGGCCCCCACTTCAGGCAAAACCATGAGCGCCCTGGTCACCCTTAGGGAAATGCAGGCAAAACCCTGGACCGTCTGGAATGGGGCTGATGCGCTCCCTGTTCCCAACGCGGATGTCAAACGGTTCTATGAACAAGGGGTGATAGAGTTTGTCCTGGGCCAGCGGCAGCTTACCAAGGCTAACTGGGACGCGTGGGTTGCGGAATTTGACAAAATGGGCGGAGCCGCCTGGGAGAAAGCGGGGATCGAGACCGCGACATCCTCAAATTATCTCCGGTAAGCGGCGGCGTCAGGCTGAACAGCTTTTGTTGATTGTTTAGCTCGCGCGGATCAATCGGCAACTTACAAAACGAGGCGGTTCCCACATGGTTTTGGGAACCGCCTTTTTAATCCCCGGAAAAACGGAGCGACATTTGACGGACAGGCCGTCCGCTACGCGCCGATCACCGCCCTGATATCTCTGACGATGGCCTCAAGTTTCCGCGCCGCCTCGGCCTTGGCCGCCGCAAGGCCGTTCTCCACCGGGGCGCGGCAGCTTGCGTAAAACTTTATCTTCGGCTCCGTGCCGCTGGGCCGGGCGCTTACCACCGTGCCGTCTTCCAGGTAGAACTGGAGAACGTCGCTTTTGGGAAGATCCACCCCGCTCTTCCCGGCGCCCCCCGCCTGGGGGTAGATCCATACCGATTCCTTCACGTCCCGAACCTTCTCCACCTTTATGCCGCCCAGACTCAGGGGCGGATTTTTCCGGTATTCGTCCATGATCCCCTTCATGATGGCGGGCCCCTCCGGCCCCTGGAAGTATTTGGAGATCCCCGTCTCCTGCCAGTACCCGGCTCTTTCGTAGAGCTCTTCCAACCGGTCCAGGAGGCTCTTGCCCTTACTCCTCCAGTAGAGGGTCATCTCGGCGGTCATGGCCGCGGCGGAAACCCCGTCCTTGTCCCGGACATCGTTTTCCACCAGGTAGCCGTAGCTTTCCTCGGTACCGAAGACGATAGTGTAGGGCAGCTCCCCGGTATCGCATTTCCGCATAAGCTCCGCTATCCACTTAAAGCCGGTGAGACATTCGAGGCATTCGACTCCGTGGGATTTCGCCAGTTCCGCCTGCATGCCGGTGGTGACGATGGAGTTGATCATGGCGGCCTTGGCCGGCAGCTTCCCCAGCTCCTTGAGGGAGAGAAAGATGTAGTCCGCCAGCAGTACCCCCATCTGGTTTCCGGTGATCAGGGTGAATTCCCCGTCCCTTCCCCCGGACGAATTCGGCGGGGCCGTTTTTGCCGGGCCCGAGGGAACCGCTATGCCGAAACGGTCCGCGTCCGGGTCGGTGGCCATGACCACGTCGGCCTTCTCCGCCTTGCCCAGTTCAATGGCCATTTTCAGGGCCGGCGCCTCTTCCGGGTTGGGGAAGGCGACGGTGGGGAAGTCCCCGTTCCCCTCCCGCTGCTCCGGCACGGTGATAACCTTAAGCCCCAGGTCGCCCAGGATCTTTTCCACATGCATGGCCCCGGTACCGTGCAGGGGAGTGTAGACGATCTTCACTTCCCCGGCCTTTGCCTTGATAAGTTCCGGCCGGAAAAGGGAGGCCTTTACCATGGCCTGGTAGGGTTCGTCTATCTCCCGGTCGATGATCTTGAGAAGCCCCCCGGAAAGGGCCTCTTCCCTGCCCATTTCTTTTATGTCCGTCACCCTGTTGACTTCCCCGATGATCCCCTTGTCGTGGGGGGGGACAACCTGGGAACCGTCGTTCCAGTAAGCCTTGTACCCGTTGTACTGAGGGGGGTTGTGGCTGGCGGTTACCACCGCGCCGGTATCGCAGCCCAGCTTCCGGATGGCGAAGGAAAGCTCCGGAGTAGGCCGGAGAGAGGAAAAAAGGTAGGCTTTGATCCCGTTGGCGGCGAAGATAAGGGCGGCGGCCTCGGCGAACTCAGCCGAATAATGGCGGCTGTCGTAGGCAAGCACGGCGGAAAGTTTTCCCTCCCGGGCTTTTTCCGGGAAGGTTTTGACAAGGTAGGTGGCCAGCCCCTGGGTGGCGCTTTTTACCACCAGGGTATTCATCCGGTTGTAGCCTCCCCCGATAAGGCCCCGGAGCCCCCCGGTTCCGAATTCCAGATTCTGGTAGAACCGGTCCTCCAGTTCCTTGAATTCCTTTGCCGAATCCGCCCTGGCAAGCAGATCCTCCACTTCCTTCCGGAAGGCCGGATCTTTTTCTTTCCCGATATAGTCTTTCGCCCGGGCGATAACGTCGTCTTTATTCATAAGTCCCCCTGTTTGAGTTTCTTTTAGTATACACGGTATCGGTTGGTAAAAGTAGACGCCTAAAAGTTTTTCTAACCCTTGATAGGATCATCCCTTTCCAGTATATTTTTACCTATAAAAATTTCAGATAAAATACCAGGAGGTTATATGACTATTACGGTAATGCTGGAACAGAGTGGAATCTTAACTTTGCTCGGCATGGGGGTTGTGTTTGGTTTTTTGATCGTTATGATTGTCAGCGTGAGCTTGGTGGGTAAAGCCATCCGTGCCTTGGGCTTGGACAAGGACGCGGGCGCGGTTCCCAAGACAGTTTCCGCCGGTCCCTCAACGGCCGCCAAGACTGCCGCGGTAACCGCGGCTATTACCGCCGCCGTAACCGAATACCGTAAAGAACAAGAAGGAAAAAACTAAGCCGGCGTCGGGAAAAGGAGAGGGGTATCCCATTCTTTCCCTTTCCCAAGCCGGCATTCCTCTGGAAACATTAAGGAGAAATTATGCCTAAAGTAAAACTGACCGATTTGGTCCTGCGGGACGCTCATCAGTCACTGTTCGCTACCCGTATGACCACTGCCGACATGGTTCCCGCCCTGGAAAGGCTGGACAAGATAGGCTTTTGGGCTCTGGAAGGCTGGGGCGGGGCGACTTTCGACAGTTGTATCCGTTTTTTGAATGAGGATCCCTGGGAACGGCTCCGGATCCTTAAAAAGGGCCTTCCCAATACCCCGATCATGATGCTCCTGCGGGGGCAGAACCTTCTGGGTTACCGGCATTACGCCGACGATGTGGTGGACAAATTCGTGGAAAAGGCCGCGGAAAACGGCGTCAGCGTGTTCCGCATCTTCGACGCCTGCAACGATCCCCGGAACCTTAAACGGGCGGCGGACGCCGCCAAGAAAACCGGCAAGCATGTCCAGATGGCCATTTCCTACGCCGCCACCCCCTACCATACCAAGGAAATTTACGCGGATCTGGCGAAGCGCTACGCCGAATTCGGCGCGGATTC
>JAITQR010000056.1 GCA_031288815.1 Treponema sp. | reverse complement strand
CCCCACATGATAAACACGGTCATAAACAGGGATATGCCCAGGATCACCTGGTTGGGGGGCACCTGCTGGAGGGAAAGGGCCCGTTTCACAAAATCCAGCACGATGGAGATCCGCAGGAAACTGGTCATCAAAATAATGACGCTGGGCGCCAGGGACAGTACCGTGAGGAGGAGGAGGAGCTGGAGGGAAAAGGCCACTTCCTGGCCGGTGGCCGGGTTCCTTACCGAAAGATCGATAAAGGGAACCACCGGGCCGGCCGGCGGGGTGGGGATATTCATGGTTCCCTGGACGCTTAGATCGGGGAAGGGCTCGACGCCGGCGGCCGGGACTTCCTGGGCCCCCGCCCCGGACAGGAAGACAAGCAGAAACAGCGCGGAAAAGACCGGAACTCCGGGGGGAACAGGGAAGCCCGCCCGGAAGCCGCCGGAAGCGCCGCGTCTTTTTTTCATGTCAAAGCCCCTTCAGGCGGTTCTGCCGCTTGCGGATATTGTCCGCCACGGAGGAGCCGGTAAAACCGTTCTCCGGGCCCTCCCCGGAGGAAGGGGAAAACCGGCGCAGCATGTCCCGGAAGTCCGGAAACCGTCCCGGCCCCTGGCCGCTGTTTCTCCGGGACTCTTCCAGGAGCAGCGCGTCTATCGCCTCCCGCTCCTCAATATCGGCGATATGGGTAAGACCCCCCTCGCTTGAGCCCACCAGCCAGACCCGGGAACCCAGGATTACCGCGTGGATGAACCGGTTCTGCCCGAGATGAAGGCTGGCCAGTACCCGGAGGTTGGGGTCCCGCGGTTCCCGGGGCCGGGCGATCCGTTTAAGAAAATAGACCAGGGCGTAGATGGCGGCGGCGGCCAGAAGGAGTACCAGTATCGTGCGGAGGATCACGAAAAACGAAACCGCCCCCTGGACGCCGGGGACGCCCGGGCTTTCTTCCCCCAGGATCAGTGCCTCCTCAGGGGAGGCCTCCTCCTCCAGGGAGGCCGCTTCTTCCAGGGCTTCTTCCGGGAATGCCGCCGTTTCCGGGGAAAGCGGCGCCGCTTCCCCGGGGACGGCCCCGGCGGGGGAAGTCCCGGCCTCCTGGGCCGCCGGGAAAGAAAGGGGGGATAAACAAAAAACCGCCCCCAGGACAAGCCGGAGCAGGCGCGTGAGGATACGGGACTGATAAACAAACTGGGGTTTCTTCAGTTTTTCCCCTCCCAAGTACAAACTGAATCGGTACCGGATTATAACCAAATTGCCGGGCCTGACGCCGCACCGGCAAAACCAATGTATGGGGCCGCTTCCGCGCGGCAAACAGGCCGCTAGCCTATGTCGCTCATCCGCTCCATTGGGGAAACGATCTCCGTAACCCGGACGCCGAAGTTTTCGTCAATGACTACCACTTCCCCTTTGGCGATAAGCTTGTGGTTCACCAGAATATCCACCGGTTCCCCGGCAAGCTTGTCCAATTCGATAATGGTGCCTTCCCCCATGCCCAGAATCTCCTTGATAAGCTTCCGGGTACGGCCCAGCTCGACGGTCATCTCCATGTACACGTCCATGATGAGAACGATGTTTCCCGCTTCCTGGGGGGTGGGCCGGGGAACCAGGCCGGGGAACTGAACCGGCTGTACCTTGACGGGCTGTCCCATGGACATACCGCCGGATCTGCCGCCGTTCATGGACATTCCCGCCATCCCCATAGAGCCGCCGTTCATTCCGTTCATACCATTCATTCCGGCCATGCCGTTCATCCCGCCCATGGCCGGCATGGGGCTCGGGGCGGCGCCGCCGCTGAGAGACTGGGCGATATCGGCGCTTACCTGGGGATCGAGAATTTCCCAAAACTGATCGGCCTGCCCCTCCCCCAGGTTCAACTGATAGGAGGCGACAAAGAAATTCCCCCCCGGCAGGGCCGCCGCCGCCTTGGGCACGTTGGCCGCCTGGGGCGGCGCGTTGGCGATGGATTTGTTCCCGGTCTTGCCCGTAAGGGCCGTTATCTGGGAACCCACGATGTTCCCCACCGCCTCCTGGATCACCGACATGGCCATATCGTCCAGGGTGATATTCTCTTCCTTGGTCATAAGGCCGGCGATGCTCTTGGCGGCGGCCTCGGGGAGGAGGTAGAGGTGTTCCCCCGGAAAACCGGAGGTAAATTTCGCGTTAACCACGGTAACCATCTCGGGCAGTTGGGCAAGGAAAGCGTCCCGGTTGGTGAAAAAGGTATCCGGCCCCTTAATGGAAACCGTGGAACCGGTCATCATGGAAAGGGTGGAAGACTGGGTGTCCACCGTGGAGGCGAGGAAACTCTGAAGCGCCTGGCGATCGGCGTCCGAAGCGCCCGCCGGAGCCGAGACCACCGATCCGCTCCCCAGGCCGGAAGAATCTACTCCCGTCAGCAGGGCGTCTATCTCATCCTGCGAAAGAGCGCCGTCGCTCATAACGAATCCTCCCCATCTGTACTCAACTCCTCAAATTCATCGTGCTCCAGATCGGCAATCTTCTTGATGATCTGTACCGCCAGCTTCTTCCCCAGAACCCCCGGCCGGCAGAGGAACTTCTTCTTGTTGCTAATATTGATCGAGTAGGGGTCTCCTACCTTGGTATTGTACAATCTCACCACATCCCCAACCTGCAGAGCCAGCACGTCCCGAACCGGAACGTTGATCTTTCCGATCTCGGCTACTACATCAACATCGACCGTGGCAAGCTTCTCCTTTAGCACATTAAGGTTTTCCGTGGTGGCGCCCCGGCGTACCGAAGAGTACCAGAACTGGGCGGAGAGTTTCCCGATGATCGGCTCGATGGTGAGGTAGGGAATACAGAAATTCATCAT
>JAITQR010000295.1 GCA_031288815.1 Treponema sp. | reverse complement strand
CGGAGGCGGCAACCCGGTAAAATACATCAAAAAACTCAAGGGCCGCATCAGTACCATTCACTTTAAGGACTACCGCATAGTAAACCGCACCCGGCAATTTGCCGAGATTGGGGAGGGAAACCTGGACTGGGATGAAATTATCCCCCTCTGCAAAGCCCAGAACATCCCCTACGCCGCCATAGAGCAGGATTCGGACTGGCTGATAGACCCCTTCGAGAGCCTTGCACAGAGCCGGAAGTTCCTTTTGGGGAAAGTTTAGGGCGCGAATTACGGCAAACGCCGCGGCCCCTCTGTGCCGCGAGCGGCGCGCCAAAGGACGGGAAACGCAAAGCCGTGAGGCGGCCCCTGCCTTGTCAGGTGAGGCATTAGGGCCGTCCGGGGTCTGCCCCGATATAATCTGGGGATACAAAGCATTGGCCCAATGCTTAAAAACACTAATTATGAAGACGAATTTAAGACCTTTTCCATTCAAAGCCGACGGCGTTTAGAAAAGATCTTGCGATTATGGTGTGTCCTACCACGTCAGGATGTATTCTGTCCCAGGTAATAGACTGGGCGCTGTAATACCGCAGGTACTCATCAAAAGCGGTCTGCACATCCACTAAAATGCAGTTATGTTTTTTTGCCAATTTTTTGACGGCTTCCCCGTATTTATCAATCATTTTACGCATGGGTTCTTGGGGATTTGGTTCCATATAAAAAGGGGTCATCAGAATTATCCCTTCCGTCTCCTTTTCGGTAAACTGGATGATCTGTTCATAGGTTTCTTCGAATTCTTCGTAGTACACATGTTCTTCGGTTCTGAGGGGAGAATCAAACTGCCGCCACACATCATTTACCCCAATAAGGACAGATACCCAGTCGGGGTTAAGATCCAGTACATCGTTGCGCCATCTTTTCTTTAAATCCCGCACCGTATCTCCGGAATTTCCCATATTGACAATACGAATCCGGGAATCAGGATACGTGCTTTTTAGCAGGGCATCTATAAGGACCACATAACTGTGGCCCATGGCTTCTCCCAAACCTTCACCCACAGGGCGTTTACGTTCATAATCGGTAATAGAATCGCCGATCATCACAAGTTTTCTTCCCGGTTTGAATATCATGACTGTACCTCTTCTAACTTATTCTTTGATCGCGCCCAAAGTCATTCCCGCGATAAAGCGTTCCCTGGCGCACAAAAAGGCAATGAATACGGGGATAAACGATAAAAGCGACGCCGCCATAATGGGCCCTGTTACACTGCCCGAAAGATCCCTCATGCTCGCGATTCCCAGCGGTAGTGTTCTCATAAAGGTCCGGATCAACTATTTAATGGTATTTATCCGGGTAAGTCAACAAAATTCCGATTAAAAACACGCTTTTTGGTCTGAATTGTCCATAGGGAAATAATACGGCTATCCGGGTTGTTCCGCCTCCTCCTCCTCCCCGCGGAACTTCCTCCGGTCCTGGTTCCTCTACCCATGGCGCGGAACCCCCACATGGCGGCTGATGGTTTACCCTGGCGGCAGGTGCCCTGGCGTGTGCTCGGTAGACACTCTTTCCGTTGATGATGGGCGTAATCGAGGCCCAGACCGGGCGGGGAGAGGTGGTCCGCCCGGTCCGGAACTGTTCCGGCCTGAAGTGAAGATCGGGAGCTCCGGCGGCCGAGCCGCAAGAGACCCCGGCCGCTAAAGCCCGCCCGCCCACCGGCTCGTCGTTTTGCGGATGGCCATGGAGGGATTGGGGATCTCCCGCTCTCACCCAAAGCCCTGACGCACGGCGGTTGACACAAACCACCGGGCCGGAGTATAGTTAGGACGCCTTGGGGGTGTAGCTCAGTTGGCTAGAGCGTTTGAATGGCATTCAAAAGGTCGCCGGTTCAATTCCGACCACCTCCAAAAATTTCTTGCGACCCGGTAAAAGTTGCGGTTTTCGAAAATGATAACCCAGCCGGGCAACGGAAGGAATTGAACCGTAGTCCGCGCCGAGCGAAGGCGAGGAAAAGGCGCCATGGAGGGCGCCGACAGCGGACGGAGGCGGGCTGGAAGGAGCAAACAGGATGTTTGCGACTGGAAGCCAATTCCGACCATCTCCCGTAAGTTCATTTTAGGCAAGGGGAGTTTATGTATTTCTGGGATAAAAGTTTCGAAACTCAAAATGCCCTGATTGATGAACAGCATAAGAAGTTGTTTGACGCCCTGAACGCTTTTTTAAAAGCTTCCAGCGAAAAAAAATCCAGAGACGAGGTAAAAAAAAGCCTCAATTTTCTTAACGACTACACGATCAAGCATTTTTTTGACGAGGAACAGCTCCAGAAACAGTATGGATATCCCGACTATCAACGCCACCATGAACTCCACGAAGGTCTTAAAAAGACCGTACGGGAGCTGCAGCATGATTTTATCCTGAACGGCTCGTCGGATAAGCTGATAGACGACATGGAAAAAAAGGTCGGCAATTGGCTGGCGGCCCATATCAAGAACGAAGACGTTAAAATAGGGGCTTACATTAAGAGCAAGACCGGCGCCTAGGAGCCTGCCGCGCTTCGCGCGTGAATCCCAAAAAACCGCTTTTTAGACGATTTTTCCTTAACAAACTCCGAAAACAGCCCGTAAATCGCGCGTAAAACGATATAGATGGTTTTCAAGGAAGTCTGTCCATAATGTGGACACATTACGTTACGGACTCGGACCGCAGGTCCGCGATTACCTCGCAAAAAATATTCACGCGGTAAGCGGCTATTTTGTTTTTGATCCGGGGCTGATTTGCCTTTGCCGGATAATCTCGTAAAACAGTACCCCGGCGGCGACCGATACGTTAAGCGAATCAACGCGGCCGAGAGAGGGAACGGCTATCATCCGGTCACAACGTTCCCGGAGAAGCCGGGAGATACCCGATCCTTCGCCGCCCAAAACAAGGGCGATCCTGCCCTGAAGATCCACCGTATAAGCCGCGTCCCCTTCCATGTCCGCGCCGTAGATCCAGAAACCGGCTTCTTTTAAATCTTCAAGCGCCCTGGGCAGATTGGCCGCTTCGGCGGCGGGAACCCAATCCACCGCCCCGGCGGAGGTTTTGGAGAGAATCTCCGCGTGTTTGGCGTTGCGGCGGTTCCGGCTTAAAACCAGATCCGCGCCAAACTGGTCGCAGGAACGGAGAATGGCGCCGTAATTATGGGGATCGGTAATTTCATCAAGAACAACCACCAGGACGTTTCCGCGCTCCCCCAGACCGGCGATAAATTCGTCCAGGCTGATATCCGGGCCGGGGCCGGCGTCATACACTTCCAGGGCGATACCCCGGTGGTCCGGGGCAAGCTGGTCCAGATCGTGGGTGCCTACCCGGTCCACCCGGATTTTAAATTGACGGGCCAGGGCAAGGATCTCCCTGGCCCGGGGGCCCGGTTTGGCAAGCAGAACGGAACCGTGAGGTTTGCCGGATTTTATTCGTTCCTCAATGGCGTGAAAGCCGGTTAGGTATCCCATGACGCGGCGGATCTATTCCAGGGGGTAAGTTCGACCGTAACGGACAATTTCCGTTTGGGGAAAGCCGTTTTCCGCCAGGAAAGTTTTAAAAACGCTTTGGGCTTTCGGCTCCCCGTGAACCAGGAATATCTTCCTAAGCCGCGACGTGTCCAGGGAATTGAGCCATTCCAGGGCTTCCGCGTAATCCGCGTGGGCGCTGAAGGCGTTAATCTCCTCCACCGCGGCCCGGCGCTGGAACCATTGGCCGTGGATCTTCACTTCTTTTTCCTTATTGCGGATGCGTCTGCCCAGGGTATTTTCCGCCATATAACCCACGGTCAGCACGGTTGTATTTGGGTTCGAGATGTTGTTGATCAGATGGTGCTGGATGCGTCCCGCCTCGCACATACCATCGGCGCTGATGATGACCAGGGGGCCGGGATGATCGTTTAGGGCCTTGGACTCGTTTACGCTGGTGGTAAAGTGGAGGCTGTTGAAACCAAAGGGGTTCTTGTGGTGCTTGATAAAGGCTTCCTTGATTTCCTCATCGTAACATTCGGGGTGAACCTGGAAAATCGTGGTAGCGTTGGTGGCCATAGGGGAATCCACGTACATGGGTATCTCCGGAATGATCCCCTCGTCAACCAGGAGGTGGAAGTAATACACCAGTTCCTGGGTGCGCTCGATGGCAAAGGCGGGGATCAGTATTTTTCCCCTGTTTTTAACCGTGCGCAAGGCGACTTGGGCGAGTTTTTCCATGGCGTCGTTGTTGGAATCGTGGCGGCGGTTGCCATAGGTACTCTCCAGCACCAGGTAATCCGGGGCCGGAGGGACGCTGGGATCCCGGATGATAGGCTTCCCCTTGCGACCGAGATCGCCGGAACAGAGGATCTTTGTTTCTTTTCCGTCTTTTTTTACCGTGATAAAGGCCATGGCGGAACCCAGGATATGCCCGGCGTCGAAAAATTCCAGGTTTACCCCGTCGCCAATAGAGATCGGCCGGTTGTAGGAGATCCCAAGCATCTGGTTTGTAGCCTGAATGGCGTCTTTTTCGACGTAGAGGGGTTTCCAATCGAATTTTTCCCCCTTTTTTTGGGCCTGTTTTTGCAGATACGCCGCGTCCCGGGCCTGGATATTGGCCGAATCCATCATGATAAGACTGGCGATATCCCTGGTGGCCGGGGTAGCGTATATATTCCCCGAATAACCCCGCTTAACCAGCAGGGGAAGAAGCCCGCAGTGATCCAGGTGGCCGTGAGTTAGTACGGCCGCCTCGATCCGATCCGGGGAAATGCCCAGATCCCGGTTTTTACGATCCGCTTCGGCCCGGGAGCCCTGGAAAGAACCGCAATCGATGAGATAGCTCTTGCCCGCTATCTCCAGCACATGCTTGGAACCGGTTACTTCTTCGGCGGCCCCAAGGGAATAAAAATTGATACTCATCGACCCTTCCTAATTCTCTTCCCTGATCAGGGCTTCCCTGAAACCGACCCTGCCGACAAGGACGGCCACGGCGGGCATGTCCTGGGTGCGTATACCGGGAATAACTACCCGGATATAGTCCTCGTACCGTTCATAGGCGGGTTTAAAACCTACCGTGGTCAGCCGGTCATAGGCTTCCTTGGCGTGCCAGGTGTTTTTATACGACCCAACCTGTACCCGGTATATCTTTCCGCTGTTGGGGTTCGGCATATAGGGCTTGATAAGGGCCGGCCCCACATCCCGCAGAGGCGGCAGAGGGGATGCCGTTGGGGGCTGGGGCGAGGGTTGAGGCGCCGGCCGGGAAGGCGGGGCGGGCTGAACCGGGGGCTGGATCACGATCTGCCGGGGCTGCTGGGGCGTGGGAACCGCTATTATCTGGGCGGTAGCGGTAGCCACCGCGGGGTTTGAGGCCTCTTTTTTTGGTTCCGGCGGGGGGCTTGGCGGATCCACCGGAGCGGGTACCGACGGAGGCTCCGGTTCCACCTGGGGCGGAGGGGGAGGAAGCTGCTCAACCGTGGAAACCATGGACTGGGGCGCGGTAGCGATAATCGGCGCCGATCTGGCCGGACCCTTCTCGGATCCTACCGCGGAAGACGGCGCGGTGGCGGTAATGGGATTAGGATCCCCGCCGGAATTGGCGATAACCGGCGCGGAATCGGTGGCGAAAGAACCGGGGGACATAATCGTGTTGTAAATCGTAATATTCGGCGACTGGGCCGAAACCGGCGCGGTGGTCTGGGTCTTGGAGTCCGAGTTATCAACCGCGGGCGACGGGGCTCCCGAGTCCGGAGGATAAGAAGGTTCCACGATAAGGGGCTGCTCCACGGGAGGTTCTGAGTCAAGCTGGGGCTCCGATTCCGGTTCAGGCTCCGGTTGGGGTTCCGGATCCACCGGAGGCGTTTCCTCGGGAGGCTCTTCTTCCTGGGAGGGCTCTTCGGGAGGAAGATCTTCTGCCGGGGCTTCGGGCTCGGATTCCGTCTCGGGAGGAGGCGGCTCGGGGGTTGGGGCCGGACGCGGGCGACGGCTGTCTACAACCTGGAGGATTACCGGAGCCCGGCCTCTGGCGGGAAAACCCAGGGCCTTCGCCGCGCCCTGGGAAAGATCCACGATGCGGCCTTCGGTGGCGGCTATGCGGCCCGTAATGGTTGCGGTAACCTGCTTATTATTCCTGGGATTTATAACCTGTACCTGAGTCCCCAAGGGCAAACTGGGATGGCTCGCGGTGTACTGGTCAGTCTGAATATCCTGCGAAGCCGGGCCTTCCTGATGAAAATTCCGGAGCTGCGACTGAGCGGCGCAAAGGGAGACAAAAATAGCGGCAAATAATAGCGCAAAAATTAGCCGTTTGATCACTACAATAACCCCATGGAAAGCCCTAAACGATCTTACTCTATATCGGCCGATTGGCCGTGATCTATTAACCTATAACCCAATTCCATACCCCGCAAAGGCGACGCCGCGAATAAAGCGGAAAAAACACGGCGGCTGTTCAGCCGGGGGCCTCCGTCCCGGTCTTAACAGGCTCTTCCCAATGGACCATTTTCGGCGGGAGGCTGATATTGCCGCGAAACCCGGCTCCCGGTTACATCTTTTTCACAAAGACGCTCAGGGCCCGTACCCCCAGGATCGTTACCAGGGTGACGATGAGCCCGGCGCAGAAGACTCCCAGAACAACCGCGAGCATGGTGCGGCGTTTGCTTATACCCAGCACCCAGGCCCCCAGGGTGCCGGTCCAGGCGCCGGTCATCGGCAGGGGGACGGCGACAAAGGCGGCAACCCCTATCCAGCCCCACTTCTCCACGCCGCCCCGGAGTTTTTCCCTGGCCCGCTCCACGAAGCGGTTAAAAAACCCCTCGTACCAGGCCATTTTAAGAAAGAGTTTGTGCAGGGTGGAGAGAAATAGCCAGCAGACCGGGGCTACCAGGGCGTTAAGGAACGCCGCGTAGGGGTAGGCGATATACCAGGGGACGCCGTTTGCCACGGCAAAGGGAATAGCCCCGCGCAGTTCCGATATGGGGAGAAAGGACAGAAAAGAAGTCCAAAAAACAACCAGAGGATACGTCACCGCGGGGTTCCTCCGGCGGGTCCGTCCATGATAAGTTCCCAATAGCCCACATCCCGCCACCGGCCCATCTTCCAGCCTATTTCGGAAAAGTGCCCGACCTTTTTGAACCCCAGGCTCTCGTGGAGGGCGGCGCTTCCCTGATTGGGCACCGTGATAACCGCCATCACCACATGGACACCCCGTCTCTTTAGATCCTCAATAACCATGCCCAGAAGGTTCCTGCCTATCCCTCTCCGCTCAAAACCACGCTTAACGTAGACAGTGTCCTCCACGGAAAGCCGGTACGCCGTCCGCTCATGCCATTTGTGGACATAGGCGTAGGCGATAAGTTCTCCCCCTTCCTCCCAAACGAACCAGGGGTATTGGGGGCTGAATGTCCGGATACGGCTCTCCATCGCCTCCCGGTCCAGGGCTTCTTCCTCAAAGGTAGTCGTCGTGTTAAGGACGTAGTAGTTGTAGATATCGGCCATTGCCTGGGCGTCGGCCATACGCACCGGACGGATTGTACCCTTCATAAGCGCTTCCCCGTTTCCAGCTTCACCTCAAAACGCTCCAGGGCCTTACCCGCGAGGGTACGGGTCTTGTCCGCCGGCCTTTCCTCACCGGCCTCCCCGCGGCGGCCTTCCGCAAGGCGGGATTTGAGTTCCGCGAATTCCTCCCGGGAAAAGCTAACCGCGCCCAGGACATGGCGCTCGAAAGAGTCGCAGCACCAGGGGGCGACCTTTTTGACGATGCCGAATATCGCTTCGGCGTAGAGGCGTATTTCCTTCTGGGCGTGGGCGTCCAGCCGGAGTTTCAGGAAGTGAAACAGGTTGTGGAGATCGATCTGCCAGTACCACTCGGTGTAGAGGGAAAGGGGCAGGTTTATCCGGGCAAGCTCCCTGGCGATACCACGCTCCACCAGGGCGCTGTAACCCCCGTAAGCTTCCCGCTGGCCTGTTTCCAGGGCCGCCCGCACCGCCTCCGCTTCCTCAGCGGCCAGGGCTTCCGTCGAACGGCCCTGTTTGTTGTCCCCGCTCTGCAAAGCCACGTCTTCCGGGGGGGGAACGTAGAATTCGTTCCGCATTACCGAATAACGGGCGGAAATCTCGTTCACCCGGGCGGTACGGTGCCGTATCCACTGGCGGGCCACGAAAATGGGGAGTTTAACGTGAAAGGTAAGTACCACCTGCTCAAAGGGGCTGGTGTGTTCATGCCGCAGAAGGTAGTCGATAAGCGCCGCGTCCTCCCGGTAGCTCCTGGTTCCCTCGCCGTAGGACACCCTGGCGGCCTGAACCACCCGCTGATCCCCCCCCAGATAGTCCACCAGCCGCACAAAACCCTTGTCCAGTACAGGGTATTCTCTATCCAAAACCGCTTCCGCTTCGGCAACCACGCAATGAGCCATCATTCCTCCGTCTCTCGAGTATATCGTATCCAAAACCAGGGGTAAATGATATATTCAGCCCATGGAACAGGAAAAAGCGGTACAGCGTTTCCGCGACGCGATCCGCATAAAAACCGATTGGCCCAGGGGCGCCGGGGAAGGGGATCGGGAAGCCGAGGCCCCGTTGGGTCACTTTCAGGATTTCCTCGCCGAATCGTATCCCTTTTTCCACCGGATTACGGAACGCCTGGTTCTGAGTCCCTATTCGGTACTGTACCGGTGGCCGGGGACCGGCCTTGAGAACGGGGAAAGCGCCGAAGCCGTGTCCGGGGCGGTCCTGATACTGGCCCATTACGATGTGGTTCCCGCGGAAAGGGAAAAGTGGACCAGCGATCCCTTTGGCGCGGAATTGAAAGACGGATTTATCTATGGCCGGGGAACCCAGGACATGAAGGGTGTCCTTATGGCCTTACTGGAAGCGGCGGAGGAGCTTGTCCGGCGGGGTTTCCAGCCCCGGCGGGATATCTGGTTTGCCTTCGGTGGCGACGAGGAACGGACCGGCATAACCGGGGCCATGAGGGCCGCCGGATGGTTCAGGGAAAACAACATCCGCTTTTCCTGGGTTCTGGACGAGGGGAGTTCGGTAGTGCTGAACCAGATCCCCGGGGTGGAAAAGCCCCTGGCCCTTTTCAGCATCGAGGAAAAGGGCTTTCTGAGCCTGGAACTGTCGGCGGCCCAAAAGCCCGGACACGCCTCAAAGCCCCCCCGGGTACAGGCCGCCGCTGTTCTGGCGAAGGCGCTGCTGCGGCTTGCCCAAAGGCCCTTCCCCTGCCGGCTTGTATCCACGGTGGAAAGCTTTTACTCCCGCCTCGGCTTTTTGGCCTCCGGGTTGCCGGCCCTGGTCATGCGGCATCCCCGGCTCCTGGGCCCCTTCTTTTTCGGCTTGTTCGCCACCGGCCCCCAGGCGGAGGCCATGTTCCGTACCACCCTGGCCATGACCCAGCTTGAGGGCAGCGCCGCTGATAACGTGATGCCTTCGGAAGTTCGCGCTATAATTAATTTAAGGCTCCTGCGGCCCCGGACGGTTGAAGGGGCCATTGGGTTTGTAAAAAGGGCTATAGGAGACCATCGGGTGTCGGTAAAAGTTTACGGCATGGGAAGTGATCCGGTACCGCCGAATCCGGAACACACGCGGCTTTCCGGCCCGGGCTGGAAAGAAATGGAATCCGCGGTGAACAAGGTATTCCCCGACGCGGAGGTTCTGCCTTTTATCATGACCGCGACCACCGATTCCCGGCACTACCGGGATCTCGCCGGGGGGATCTTCCGGTTCAGCCCCTTTAAGCTTTCCCCCGCGGATTCGGGCGGAGTCCACGGCCACGACGAGCGGCTGTCCCTGGATAATTTCTTTCGGGCGATATCGTTTTATACCGCCCTGTTTGAGCTACTGTAGGTAAGATGGCCGGTAGTGAAGCAAAAAACCGGACCGAAAACCGGGCGGCTCTTATCAGGGCCGCGTCTATCGCGGCTCTTTTCGGCAACCTCGTCCTTGGGACGGTAAAGATCGGGGCGGGGATATGGGGGGACAGCCTGGCCGTGCTGGGGGACGGCATTGACTCCCTGGTGGATATCCTGATCGCCCTTATGGCCCTGCTGGTATCCCGGATAATCTCCCGCCCCGCGGATCGGGACCACCCCTGGGGGCACGGCAGGGCGGAAACCGTGGCCACCGCCCTCCTGGCCTTTTTCCTCTTTTTCGCCGGAGCCCAGCTTATCCTCAACTCTTCGGCGAATCTTATCCTGGGAAAACCCCGGGATCTTCCGGGCAAGCTCGCCATCATCGCCACCCTGATCTCCGTGGCGGGAAAGATCGCCCTGGCCCTGGTTCAGTATTACTTCGGCAAAAAGGCGGATTCTTCCATGCTCCGGGCCAACGCGAAAAACATGACCGGCGACGTGCTGCTTTCCGTGGGCGTACTCGCCGGGCTGGGCTTTTCCATCGAGACGGGGGTGGCCGCCATTGACTCCGCTACCGCCATCCTGGTGGGGGTGTGGGTCATCCGTTCCGCGGTGGGAATTTTTACCGAGGCCAATCTGGAACTGATGGACGGCAGCGCGGAGACCGAATCCTACCTAGCCGTATTCGACGCGGTTCATTCGGTGGAAGGGGCGGGAAACCCGCACCGGACCCGCATGCGCCGTATCGCCGGCTTGTGGGACATCGACATTGATATCGAGGTGGACCCCAACCTGACAGTCAGCAAAGCCCACCGTATCGCCACCCAGGTAGAAACAGCCATCAAAAAGCGGGTGGAAGGGATCTACGACATCATGGTCCACGTGGAGCCGTCGGGGGATCACCACCCGAAAGATACCGAAGGCTATGGCCTGGACGAAGCGGCCATTGGGGAGCATGAAAAGTAACGTCTACCTTATCAAGGCTTCAAAAAACGAATCCGAGGCCCTGTTCGAGGCGATCGACACCATCCCTTTTTTCTGGTTCGCCCTGATGAACACCCGGGTAATCAGGAAGCTGGGCGAGGAAGTGTTGCGCCTCTTCAGAAAATCAGAAACAAAGATACTCAGCAACGGCAATACAAACATAAAGGCAACGAAGGAATTCTTCCTCGAAAACGCCCGGGAAAGGACGGCTTTCTTCAAAAGCTTTTTCCCCCGCTACCTCAATCTCTACAACGATTTTGTCGCTTACCTGGACGCGGTTTTTGGGGAGGAGGACGTGCTGGAACTCAACATCATCGAAATAACAAGCTTCAGCGAGACGGTAAAATCCATCGGCCAGATCAGGGACGTGGTGCGGAGCCTTCAGTTGAGGGAAGAACCGGGCCGCTACCGCTCCATCTTCGGGGAGGACGGGGATCCCTTTTCCCTGGTCGGCTATGACAGTTTTTACCGGGACGAATTCAGGAATTTTTCGGCGGAATACGGCACGGCCCGCGAAAAGGCGGGCGAAGAGCTGCGGGAAAGGGAGAAATCCGCCAGGAAACGAGAAGCGATAAACAAACTGAAAACCATTTTCAAGTAAAACCGCCCCGGGCCCCGGGTAAGAAAGCTACCTCCACACCACCCAGATAAAGACCGAGGTGGCGGCGGTGGTAAGCAGGGTAAAGGGGAGGCCGATCTTAAGCCATTGGGCAAAACTCATCCTTACTCCCTGCTTGCGCAGTATCCCTACGGAAACCACGTTGGCCGAAGCGCCGAAGGGGGTAAGGTTTCCCCCCATGCAGGAGCCGATGAGAAGGGTGAACATGTAAAGCTCCGGTTTTATCCCGTGAAGCCTGGATATCTCGGCCGCCACGGGCAGCATGGCGATGATATAGGGCACGTTGTCCACAAAGCCGGAGACAATGGTGGAGAAGCCCAGGATAAGCAGGAAGCCCAGAGTTATGTTGTCCCCTATCAGATCGTCCAGGATCCCGGCGGCCTCGTTTAGAAGCCCCGCCTCGCCGATGGCGCCGACCACGATAAAGATACCGATAAGGAAAAACACCGTATCCCAGTCGAGGCCCTTCAGCAGCGCCAGCACCCTGGCGCCGCTTTCCTTCCGGACGAACCGGTACCAGGCTATCCCGGCCAGGGCCACGGCCATCACCACAAGGCCCGAGGCAAGGGAGATTCCGCCGTAGATGAAAGAGGCCGCCGCCAGGCCGGCGATCATCAGCATGAGCAGCGCGGAGGGAACCATGGTGAGTATCCGGCCCTTTTCAATTTCCACCTTGCCGCCGCCCCGCCGGATGAAGTAAGCGTAAAAGAAGAGGGCTCCGACAAGCATCCCGATCTGGACGGCAAAAAAAATCGAAGGCTTTCCGTGGTACACAAAGAAGTCGTTGAAACCGTATTTGGCGTAATCCGCGAAGATCATTGAGGGGGGATCTCCCACCAGGGTGGCGGTTCCCTGGAGGTTCGCCATTACCGCCAGGCCCACCATAAAGTAGGTGGGATCAAGTTTAAGTTTTCCGCAGAGGGCCAGGGCGATGGGGGCCATGACAAGCACGGTGGCTACGTTCTCCACAAAGGCGGAGATGATCCCCGTCATCATAAGGATCGCCACGATGGCGACGCCCGCATTGGGGGCCCGCTCCACGATGGAATCGGCAATGACCGCGGGAACCCGGGAATAAATGAAAAGCTCGGCGATTACAAGGCTTCCCACAAAGATCATGAGCACTGTCCAGTTTACCAGTTCCCCCAGCGCGGTAAGGGGGCTTACCACCCCAAGGATAAGCATAAGCAAGGCGGCCCCAAGGGAGCAGTAAGACTTTTTCTCCGGAAAGATAACGATCAGCAGGTACATTAAAACCGCGATACCCAGCACAATCCCCTTAATACCCATTTTTTATATTTAATCGGGAGCCCGGGGACTTGTCAAGAAAATCACGAAAAAACCCGGCGCCTCGGGATGCCCGCCGGCAAAAAGGCCGGCCGGTGTCCTTTTCGCCCTACAAAAGGCCGGCGGAAGAACCAACTTTTTCGTATACCGTGAACCCGCGGTTCTTCCCTGCCGATATGTGAGATATGCTTCGCTCTCTTGCCCGCGCCGTTTTGTTTTTTGTCCTGGCCGCCGCCCCGGGCCGGGCGGGAGCCCAGGATTTTTATCCCGGCCATGACATCGAGGTTCTGCGGGGCGAGGTATGCATGGAAATGGAGCCCATCTCCGGCCCCTACATCGAGGAACAGTACCCCCTGGACGCGGACACCCTGCGGAGGCGGGCCCTGGAAGAGGCGGCGATGTTCTATTCGGCCATGATCTACGGCTGGTCTTTTCACTACGACATAGGAGAAAAAGCCAGGGGCATTCCGGAGGAATTTGAGCTGGAACCTCTGGGAACCATACCCTGGGGCGATCCGGGGCTTTTTGCCACCGATGTGGAATTCCGGGATATGAAGCTCTTTCTCTGGACCGACTACCGGCTCGGGGAAGCCCAGAAACGCCGGATCGGCGCGTGGCGGGCCGGGATGACCCGGAGCATCCAGGGTATCGGCTACGGCCCGCTGGGAGGGCCGCCTGACGTCCGGGGCTGGATCGACATTAAAAAAAACGCCCTGAAAGACGCGGCCCGGTCCGCGGTACGGGCGATGCTCAGGCAGCTTGAACGGAACCGCCCCAAGGAAGTGACGGGCCTTATCTGTCTTACCGCCTTCCCCAAGTACTGGATGGAGGGGGGGCGCTGGGCAGCCTCCGGCCGTTTCCGGGTGGAAGTCTCGGAGATTATCCCTTTCGCGGCCTACTGAGCGGGGAGCCGCGCCCTTTACCGCCGCCAGTCTTTTTTGTCTTGGGGATGTTGCCGGTTATGGAAAAACAAAAGTCCATGGTTTTAGTCCCGCCGGCCTGCCGGAAAGGATACAGGCGCCGGTTTTCGTCTTCCCCGGCTCCGCGGTAAAAGGGCTACCGCTCCTCCCGGCACCAAACTTCGGTAAAACCGGCACGGCCGATCCGTTCAGCGTAGCTCTTTATGTCGGCGGCCCGTACCCCGGACAGGACTACCCGCAGGTATTGGCCGTGGGGCTCGTAGTTGGGGCTGAATCCCGCGTCTTTAAGCCGGTTAAGGGCGCCGGCGGCGTTCTTCTCCACCTTGTAGGCTCCCACCTGAAGCCGGTAAACCTTACCGGGCCGGATCGCCGCGCCGGTGATCCCGGCGGAAAGGGCCGAACCCCGCGAAACGGCGGGTCCGCGCGGCGGGGAGGCTGCGGGAAGGGGAGAGGGCGGTATCCGGCGCCGGGGATCCTGTTCCGCTTCGTCCCCAAGGGCCGTCCCATCAACCGCTTCCGCTTCCCCGTCGTATCCGGCCGGATCGTACCCGTCCTGATCGAAGGCCGGGTCGCCGGTGTACGGATCATCCGCCCCCGAGTTTTGGGTCAGCGCCGGGCCCCTGTCAATTTCATCCAGAACCCGGTTCCAGGACCAGGAGCCGCTGGCGGTAAAATAGATGGTGGCCTGCTGGCCTTCTTCCATCTCCGGCCAGGCTTTGTCTACGGTAAAATAGATAGAGGTCTTGCTGCCCGGATCGGCAAAGGAGATAACCGTTTCCGAAAGCTCCTCAAAAAGAACCCGGGACTTGAACAGCATCGGTTCCGTTCCTTCCCGGGGAAGCCCCCGCTTCCACTCCTCAAACTGGGACAGGGTAATTTCCCTGTACCGGGAAGGGTCGACAGCCTGGGCGCCGCCTATAACCGCGGCGGCTATCAATATACAAAAAAGAACCGCGTTCCTTTTCATCCTCAAATTTCCTCCCTTATCGTCGAGAACTCATTTTACCACGATGTTTACCAGTTTATCCGGCACGGTGATCACCTTTACCACCCGCCCTTCCAGCCACTTTTGGATCCCCGGCAGGGCAAGCCCCCGTTTCTCCAGTTCCCCTTTGCCGGTTCCTCTGGGCGCGCTGAACTTGTCCCGGATCTTGCCGTTTACCTGAACCACGATGGTCGCTTCGCTGTCCACCGTGAGGCTTTCGTCGTACCGGGGCCAGGAGGCCTTGGACACCGATTCACCGTGGCCCAGCCGCTCCCAGAGTTCCTCCCCCAGGTGAGGGGCGTAGGCGCTGAGCATGATGACCAGGGGCTCCCAGAGGGATCGGGGCAGCCCGTCGAGTTT
>JAITQR010000294.1 GCA_031288815.1 Treponema sp. | reverse complement strand
GTCGGCGCGGCGATAAGCAACTACATCGCCTTCTCCATAGGGGACGGCCTCTTAAGCCAGTTCCCCGCCCTCCTCATTTCCACCGCCATGGGTATCGTGGTTACCCGGGCCGCCGCCCCGGGGGATCTGGGGGAACAGGTGGCGATCCAGTTTTCCCGGGACGCCAAGATCTACTGGGTCGCCGCGGTGGTACTCGTGGGTTTTGCCGTCCTCCCCGGTTTCCCCTGGTACGTGCTTATTCCCATGGCCCTGCTGGTGGGTTTCTACGCCTTCCACATAGGCCGGGTACAGCGGAAAAAGGCAAGCTTCGACGAGATGATGGCAAAAACCGCGGGCCAGGGTAAAAAATCCCGGGACGAAGCCGCAGAGATGTCCCCGGTGGTTCCCCTGGACGCCCTTTCCCTGGAGCTTGGCTACGGCCTTATCCCCCTGGTGGATAAGGACAAGGGAGCGGAGCTTCTGGACCGGGTACAGGGGGTCAGGCGCCAGTCCGCCCTGGATCTGGGCCTGGTCATACCCCGGATACGGATCATCGACAACCTGCTTCTTGAGCCTTCCGAGTACTGCTTCAAGATCAAGGGGGTGGATGTGGGCCGGGGGAAGATCCGCATGGGCTCCTACCTCTGCATCAACCCCGGCACGGTGGTGGAGGAAATTTCCGGGGAAAAGACCCGGGACCCGGCCTTCGGGCTCCCCGCCATCTGGATAGAGGAGGCCCGGCGGGACCAGGCGGAACGGGCCGGTTACAACGTGGTTGACCCCCCCTCGATCATCGCCACCCACCTTACGGAGATCATCAAACGCCACGCGGCGGATATTCTGGGCCGCCAGGAAACCCAGGCCATTCTGGATACCCTCAAGAAGGAGTACCCCGCGGTGGTGGAAGACGTGCTGCCGGCGGGCAGGGACGGCCGGAGCGTTACCCTGGGGGATATCCAGAAGGTACTCCAGGGCCTCCTGCGGGAACGGGTTTCCATCCGGAACACCGTGTCTATTCTGGAGGCAATCGCCGACTACGCCCCGGTTTCCCGGGATCCGGTGTTCCTTACCGAGAAGGCCAGGCAGGCCCTGGGTATGCAGATATGCCGCCATTACGCCGACGAAAACCGGGTGCTCCGGGTACTGACCATCGATCAGGCCCTGGAACAGAAGATCATCGACAGCCGGGTGGAAACCGCCTCGGGGATCATCGCGGCCCTGGAACCCCAGCTCCAGTCCGCGTGGATCCGCTCCCTCTCCCGGTCCGTGGCGGCGGTGCAGGATAAGGGATGGTACCCCCTTATCCTCTGTTCCGCCGCCGCCCGGTATCTGGTAAAATATTCCACCGAACGGGAGCTGCCCGAACTGGCGGTCCTTTCGGTACCCGAAATCGTCCAGGATATTACCGTTGAGTCGGTAGGGGTGATACGGCTGGAGAACGCGACCGCGGCGGCATAGGGGGTTGGGGATGCTACAGTTTACCGAACAGGCGCTGACCTGGAATGAGTGCGTTGACAAGATCCGCGCCAAATACGGCGAGTATTTTTATATCCTCAGTCAGAAACCTGTCCGGGTAGGGGGGTTCCTGGGTTTCTTTACCCGGGAAGGAATCGAAGTATCCGGTTATATTCCCAACTCCTACGGGAAAAACCTGGCCGGAAACAGGCTCCCCAAGGCCGGTTCCCCGGGCGGAAGCGTTTCCGCGGGCGATTCCGGCGCCTGGTACGGCGGCGGGGGCTCCGTTACCGGCACCTCCGGAGGCGGGGCGGTTTCCCCCAAAAACCTTGAGGCGGCGGGCCCTAAGAACGACCCGGTCATCGACTTTGAGGAACAGAAGCGGAAGGTAATAGCCGCCGCGGGGAAAGACCCGGACTCCAAAAAGATAGACGCCACCTTAGACTCCCTCAAACACCTCATGAAAAAAATCGACGAAAAGTTCTCCGAAATTTCCCCGGCCCAGCCTCCCGTCCGGGAGGAACACGCCAGCCTGAAGCGCCTGGAAGAGATCCTCATGCTGAATGATTTTTCCCGGACCTACCAGGAAAAGCTTCTGGAGCGGGTAAGGAAGGAATGTCCCCTGGATATTCTGGAGGACTTTGAGGCCCTGCAGGACAGGGTTCTGGAATGGATAGGGGAGAGCATCGTTATTTTCAGGGAAAAACCGGTCAGGCGCCCCCCCAGGATAATGGTGCTGGTGGGGCCCACCGGCGTGGGGAAGACCACCACCATCGCCAAGCTGGCGGCGATTTACGGGCTCAATAATACCAACCCCCTTTCGGTCAGGATGATCACCATCGACGCCATCCGCATCGGCGCCCGGGCCCAGATTGAGGCCTACGGGGATATCATCGGCCTTCCCGTTTCCTATGTGGATAACCGGGAGGATCTCCGCAAGGATCTGGCCCTCCATTCCGAAGGGGTGGATCTTATCCTTATCGACACCTTCGGCAAAAGCCCCCGGGATTCGGTTAAACTGGGAGAGATGAAGTATATCCTCGACGCGGCCGGTTCCCAGGCGGAGATTCACCTGGCCATAACGGCGGCTACCAAGTCCAGCGACATGGCGGACACCCTGCGGCAGTTTGAGCCTTTCAACTACCAGTCGGTGATCATCACCAAGATGGACGAGACTACCCGGATGGGTAACGTGATTAGCGTTCTGGCGGAAAGGGGAAAACCCGTTTCCTATGTTACCGACGGGCAGACCGTTCCCAGCGATATCAGACGCGCCAACGCGGTTGGCTTTCTCATTAACCTGGAAGGGTTCCGGGTGAACAGGCAGAAACTGGAGGAACGGTTCCCTTCGGATCAGTCCGATGAGATTCAATGGAGATAGAAATGGAAGATCAGGCGGAAAGACTGCGAGAAATTGTCAGACAGAAGAACAGTTCCGGCAAGCCTGGGGCTGCCCGGCCCCGGATCGAAAGTCCGGCCGGGCTTGGGCGTAGCCCGGCTCACCGGGACGGGACAAAAAGCCGGATTATCACCGTTACTTCCGGCAAGGGCGGGGTGGGCAAGACCAACCTTTCGGTGAACATGGCCCTGGCCTACGCCCGGCTGGGAAAGAAGGTGGTGGTTATGGACGCCGACCTGGGGCTTGCCAACGTGAACGTGATACTCAACGTGATCCCCAAGTACAACCTCTACCACGTTATCCGTAAACAGAAGACCATGAAAGAAATCCTGGTGGATACGGATTACGGCATTTCCATCGTGCCGGGAGCCTCGGGATTTTCCCAGATCGCCAACATGAACGAGGCGGAGCGGCAGGACTTTATCAAGGAGATGGAAACCATCTCCAACGCGGATATCATTATCATCGATACCAGCGCGGGGGTGTCCAGTAACGTGCTGGACTTTATTGCCGCCGCGGACGACGTGGTGATCCTTACCACCCCGGAGCCCACGGCCATAACCGACGCCTACGGGATCATCAAGATCATAGCTACCGAATACGACAGCCTGAATATGGGGCTTAAGCTGGTGGTGAACCGGGTAAAGTCCTACGCGGAGGCGAAGAAAGTCGCCGACCGGATGACGAATATCGCCGGACAGTTCCTGAACCTGAAGGTGGATTACCTGGGCTGTGTTTTCGACGACGCGACGGTTTCCCACGCGGTGCTCAGGCAGAAACCCTTCATGGTCATCGATCCCAGGAGCAAGGCCAGCGTAAACGTGCAGCATATTGTGGAAAAAATGGAGAAAAGCGAACTCCGGGAAACCGGGGGATTTGGCGTAATGATGAAACGGTTTTTGGGCCGTACTTAGCGGGATAAAAGGGCAATGAATCTAAAATTAAGCGGTATTGTCGCGGCGGCCGGTTTTATCCTTTCTCTCTTAATCGGGGTTTTTTCCGGGGGGGCTCCGGATATTTCCCTGCTCCGGGCTGTCTCTTTCGGCATGGTTTTTTTTATCCTGGCCGGGGTAATTTGGCTGTCTATCCACCGCTTTCTTCCGGAACTGTTTGTTCCCCCCGAAGAGGAGCCCCTGATGACCGGGCTGGAAACCGGTTCCCGGGTGAATATTTCCGTTGGGGACGATGACGTGCCCGCCAACGCGGCCCTCCCCACGGAGGAGGATTCCAGGGGGGATTTGGGGAACGTGGCGGAACTGACGGCCAGAAAAGCGCCGGTCCAAGACGAGACTCCCGGTTCCATGCCCCTGCCCGATCTTAACGGGGCCGCCGCCAAGGGGAGTCCGGCGGGATCTCCGGTACTGGATCTTGGGGCCGAAGAAGGCTATAGTAAGAATAGGGCATCGGCGCCTCCCGAAGAAAAGAAGCGAAACGGGATGCCCGCCGCCTCCAATCCGGCGGCCCCGGCGGAAGAATCCGGCGTTGTTTTTACGCCTTTGCCGCCGCCCTTACCCCTTCAAAATTTTTCAGGCGCGGACTTGGGAAGCGGTATCGAAACCCTGCCGGATCTGGACGCTATGGCGGGGGCGTTTATGTCTTCCGACGAGGAAGACGGGGAGGAAACGGCGGCGTCGCTGTCAATGTTTGGCGCCGAGCCAAAACCCCGCGGCTCGGGCAAGGCGAAAAGCCGGGAGGATGATTACAATCCCAAGGAAGTTGCCTCAGCCATCCAGACCTTGCTGAAGCGGGATTAAAAACTATGGAGATAGTCCTGGGGACATGGATAATTCTTTGAAAGAAAAATCTGAAGAAGAACTCTGGAAGGAATACTGCAAAACCCGGGATCCGAAAATTCGGGAAGCTTTTATCAAGCAGTACGCCCTTCTG
>JAITQR010000282.1 GCA_031288815.1 Treponema sp. | reverse complement strand
GGCGAGCCGACCCTGCGGGAAGATCTGCCCGAAATCATCGAGATGTTCTACAAAAACAACCGCATTAAGGATATCAACTTCCCCTCCAACGGCATCAGAAGCGACCGGGTTATCGAATGGCTTAAAAGGCTGCGGAAAAGCTGCCCGGAGGCCAATATCTCCATAAGCATTTCCCTTGACGGTTTCGGCGCCACCCACGATACCCAGCGGGGAGGGCCCAGCTTCTACAAGGCCGCGGAATGTCTGAAACTTATCGACGACAACTTCCGGGACGACGGCCATGTGCTTAAAAATATCGCCACGGTTATCACCAGGTACAACGTAAACGAAATTCTTGATTTTATGACCTGGGTCTACGGCCGTTTTCACGTGAGCACCCACACCATTGAGGCGGCCCGGGGGATCACCCGGGAAGACGGGGTGAAGATCCTCACCGAGGCTTCCCTCAAGGCCCTTCAGGACAAGACCGCCCCCTTCTACCTGCTCTACGCGGACCGGGTCGGCCAGGGGATGAGCGGCGTCGCCCAAAAACTCACCAAGTTCTTTTATCTGGGGCTCATGCGGTCCATGTACAATCTCCGGGCGGACAACATCGAAAAACCCACGCCCTGGGGCATGGATTGTACCGCCGGGGAAACCACCCTGGTGCTGGACTACGACGGCCGCTTCCGGGCCTGCGAGCTCAGGCCGCCGGTGGGCAGGGTTCAGGACTACGGCTGCGATGTTCAGCGGATCGTCAACAGCGAGGCCTGGAAAAGCGAAATCGGGGCCATCGGCCACGGCTACAAGGCCAACTGCTGGTGTACCCACGGCTGCTGGATGATGGGCTCCATTACCTTCAACCCCGGCAAGATGCTGGCCAAGGTATGCAAGGGTTACCGGGAAACCAAAAAACTGGCCGGGAAAAACCCGCTTACCATTAACGAAGATGTCCTGGGCGCGCTGGAAACCAAATACGGGCTGGATCCGGCCAAGCTTGCGGAGATCGGCATCCTGTCCGGGCCGGCGGCAGCCAGGGCCGCCGGGGCGGCGTAAGCAGAGGCCGGCATGAGAATACTCCTTGTAACCCGGGGTTCCCAGGGGGATGTCTACCCGTATCTGGCGGTGGCCGCGGAACTCTCGAACCGGGGCCATGAAATTACCCTGAGCGTTCCCCAGCTCTTTGAAGAACAGGCCAAGGCTTCCGGGCTCAACTATTACCTCCAGGCGGATGACGACATCGCCGGGATGGTGGAGGGAAAGCCCGACACCAGGGCCCTGCTGGACTGGACCCGGCGGGTAATCGACAGCCAGTTTGAGGAACTGATCCCCCGGCTTAAAGATTACGATCTTTTCATCTCCGCCAATACCGAATTCGCCGCCCCCAGTATCGCCGAATACTGCGGCATCCCTTTTATCCGTACCGCCTACGCCCCCCTGATCCCCGGCGGCCGTGTTCCCCCCGCGGTGTTTCCCATTAATCCCAGCCGGCGCTTCGTCGCCCTGCAATGGAAGATCCTGAACGCCGGTCTTAATATGATGGTGCGGAAGACCCTGAACCGAAACCGGGCCCGGCTCAACATGGATCCGGTTAAGGATCAGGGGGAACACGCCCCTTCCCACGCCCACAATTACCTGATGATGAGCCGGTATCTGGGGGAAACCGATCCGGACTGGAAGTACCCCTGGACCGCTGGCGGCTACTGTTTTAACGACATCTTCCCCTACAACGAGATCGTTTACCGGAATTTTCTTGAATTTGTCAAAAAGGATTCCCGTCCCACGCTCTTTTTTACCCTGGGCAGCTGCAACGCCAACGAACGGGATCTTTTCTGCAACCGGCTCTACCGGATCTGCCGGAAATACGATTACAAACTGGTGGTGGGCTGCGGCTGGTGGAAGACCGGAACCCACCTTAACAACCAGGATCACCTCTTCCTCCTGGATACCGCCATACCCCACATCCGCATCTTCCCCCACTGCGACGGGATCATCCACCACGGCGGCAGCGGAACCACCCATAGCGCGAGCCGGGCGGGGAAACCCCAGCTGGTAGCGCCCCTGCTGCTGGATCAGTTCTACTGGGGCTCCCGGGTATCCGGACTCGGCCTGGGGCCCCGGAGTATAAAAATCGGAAAGATCGGCGAAAGGTGGCTGGAAAAAACCGTTTTGGATTTGATGACCAACGCCTCCTACAGGGAAAAAGCCGCCGCCCTGGGCGAAAAGATCCGGACGGAAGGCGGCATTGGGGGAATGTGCCGGTTCGTTGAAAACCTGGCCCGGGTCAACGCGCTGGGCTACAAGGCGAAAACCGCGGAATAGGCCGCGGGCCGGCGCGGCCGTGTTTACTCGGAGCGAAGCGCAAACGGCTCCTGGCACTGTTCTTTGTTCCGGTTTATACTTGGCACATGAGTGATGCGGCAAGAAAGATATCCGAAGAAAACCGCCCCTTTACCTATGCCGATTACAAGGCCTGGGAACTGGCGGAAGGCGAACGGTTTGAGCTTATCGACGGAGCGGCCTACGCCATGGCGGCCCCCAACGATTTCCACCAGGCGATCAGCGGGGAAATATTCCGGCAGATAGCGAATTATGTGTACGGCAAACCCTGCAAGGTGCGCCCGGCCCCTTACGATGTGAGGCTTTTCTACACGGAAGATGAAAGCGACACCACCGTGGTTCAGCCGGACATTTCCGTTATCTGCGACGAACAAAAACGTGGCCCCGAAGGCTGCCGGGGCGCGCCGGATCTGGTGGTGGAGATCCTTTCCCCCGCCAATTTCGCCGAAGAAATGGTCCGCAAATTCAACCTCTACATGAAGGCCGGCGTCCGGGAGTACTGGGTTGTCGCGCCCGCGTCAAAAACCGTGCAGGCCTTCGTGCTGCAAAACGGCGCTTACGCCGGAACCATCTACGACTCAGACGCAAGCCTCCCTTCCGCGGTGCTTGAGGGTCTCTCCATCAATTTGAACGCCGTATTCGCCGGGTAACGCAAAGCCTTTGTTCTTACTGTTCCCGTCCCGCCACGCTTTACCGGGCGCTTTCCGGGCGGCATTCCTTTAGTTTTCTCCAAAGGGTGCTCCGGCTTATTCCCAGCCGTTTGGCGGTACGGGACTGGTTCATCCCCTCCTCCTGGAAGATCTGCCAGATAATATGGGAGTTTATTTTATCCAGGCTGCCCTGAAGGGAAGGGCCTCTTATTTCGCCGGTTAGCTGTTTTTCCTTGGCTATAACCGCCTCTACATCCTCCGTTTTGATATAAGCGCCTTCGCTGTTCAATACCAGATCCTTGATAACCCGGATAAACTGACCAAGATTCTCCGGCCAGTCATATTCCCGGAGTATTTCCAGGGATACGTTCTCCAAACCCACGATCTGTTTGCCGTAATTGGAGTTAAGCTCGTTGATGTACAGATTGGCCAGGGCGGGAATGTCCTCCTTCCGTTCCCGCAAGGGGGGGATGAGGAAGGTCAGGCAGTCACATTCCTTCTCGTTTTTTAGATACTTGATCAGCCGGTGTTCCTCAAGTCCGGCGAAAGAAAAGGTGTAGGTGTAGATTACCCGGTTTCTGCGGTGAAGGTCCGTTTCTTTTATATAGGCGGTTAACAGTTCCTGGGCCTTTGGGGAAAGGTAATGAATATCCCTGAAGTGAATCCCGATATCGTTTTCCCCCAGGGGGGAATCGCCGTCTTCCAGCAGGGAATGAAGCTCCTTTTCGGTGATAAGCTGGCAATTGACGATAAGAAAGGTGTTGTTCCGCAGTTTGCTTTGCCGGTGTATGGCAAAGGCCAGGGTATTCTTGCCGGTTCCCGGTTCCCCGGTGAGCAATAGGGGATAATCGCTGCGGCTTATCTGTTCCGCCTTGGCTATAATGGAATTCATGGAGGCCGACTCCAGGTAATAGGATTGCATGATGGAAGTATTCCCAGAAAAATCATCCTGAATGGAAAGGGAAGCATCCTGGCTGCCGCTTGCCATGATCCGCCTGATATAAAAGCAGACCGTATCGGGGGAGGTCCGGACGCCGTGAAGCTTCCACATAAAGGCGCCGTTTTTTCTGATCAGCCGGGTTTCCTGCTTTTCAAAAACCTTCTCCGCCAGGGGCGGAAGCAGCTTTGTAAGGGCTTCCAATTCCTCCCCCTCGGCCTGCCGGTTGGTGTTTGAATAGAGGAGCCGGGGCTGCCGGTCATAGGCAAAAACGTATACCGGACAGTGATCCAATACCTGCTTGAGAAAAGAGGTTTTTAGCCTGGTTCCCTCCAGGGCCTTATGGAGTTTCCTGCATTCATTCAAAGCGGCAAGAAGGCTTTCCCTTCCGGATATGATCAGAATTCCCCGGAGCTGCATTTCCTTCGCGGTATTCACCACATTGGAGTCTCCCACGATAAGGGTATACCCCTCTTTTTTTAATTCCCGAATCCGTTCTTCCGTGTCCCTCACGTCGTCGATTTCAAAAACATTGATATGTAAATCCATCAGATCGCAGAGGGTCTGTATCCGGGCGGCCAGTCCGGGGAAAGCGACGGCGCAAAATTTTTCGGAGAACCCTTTGGCAAAACGTATGGCATGGAGAATGTCGTATTCGGAAAGGGAAATCTCCACGATGGGGATGCGGGCCTCCCCTTCTATCATCCTGACGGTTTCCCCCCGGGAAACAATAAAATCGTAGCCCCTGTCCTGCTCATAACGGACGTATTTTACCCCTTCCTCCAAATTTCCCGCGAAAACCTGCAGATCCATATCTTCCAGTTCTTGGGCAATCTGGTTCATCAGCTTTTCCATACCCTTGTAGGGGGCTATGGCGAGAATACGGATCGTTTTCATAATGGCGCTCTTTCCTGGTGTTTAATTTTGAGACATATACTTTTACCATATATTTATTTTTCCCGCAATACAAAAAATAGCTCTATAATAAAACACTTTTTTACAAAAAATAATTTGACATTGCCGAATACAGGGAATATCATAAAATATCTATAGCAAGTGTGAGGTATTTGTTCTATTTTGAAACATCTTGGGGGAACCATGGTTGAATTCAAGGGGATAATTACCGCTCTGGTAACCCCCATGCACGACGATGAGCGGATCAACGAACAGGAATTGAGGAACCAGGTTAACCGGCAGATTGAGGCGGGAGTCCACGGGCTCTTTGTTTTTGGTACCAATGGGGAGTCGTATATTCTGAGCGGGAAGGAAAAACTGAGGATTCTGGAGCTTGTGGTGGAAGAAAACCGGGGACGTCTTCCGGTTTACGCGGGGACCGGTCTGCCCGGTACGGCGGAGACGATACGGCTTTCCCGGGAGGCGGTAAAAGCGGGCGCCGACGCCCTTTCGGTAATTACCCCCTATTTCGCCTCTCTTTCCCAGGATGAGCTGTACCGGCACTATGCCGCTCTGGCCGACGCGGTGGATGTACCGGTTATTATGTACAACATCCCCGCCCGAACCGGCGTTTCCATCACCGTGGAAACCGCCGAAAAGCTGAAAAACCACGGAAACATCAAGGGCATAAAAGATTCCAGTGGCAGCTTTGATACTATCCTGCAGCTCATCGAAAGAACCGGGGATCGCCTGGCGGTATTGTCCGGAAACGATTCCCTGGTCCTTTGGACCCTGCAGGCCGGGGGAAACGGGGGCGTTTGCGGCATAGCGAATCTGTTCCCCCGGACCATGGTTTCGATCTACGAACTGTGGAAGGCCGGCAAATTCGGGGAAGCCAAAGAGGCCCAGGATTCCATCCGGGCAATCAGGAACTGTTTTAAGCTGGGCAATCCCAATACCATTGTGAAGCTCGCGGCAAACCTTCTGGGTTACCCTGTCGGTCCCTGCCGCCGGCCTTTCTATACCGATGATCCCAGGGTTACCGAAAAGGTCAGAGAGGTGCTGGAAACTCACTGCCGGGGGCTACGGTAAGCTTAATAATCTGTAAAGCTGTGCGGTTCCCTGTCACCGTGCCGCAAGGAGGAGGTTTCAAATTGATTATACAAAAACCAGAAGATGGAAAGCTGTTCTCTTGGGAAGAGGATCCGCTAAAGATAGAGGCGATGATTCCCACTGAATATATCAGTAATCATGCGGCTTCTCTTGTCGAGCTTAAAAACGGAGACATTCTCTGCGCGTGGTTTGCCGGTTTATCTGAAGGCAGCGGGGATATTCGCATTGTAGGTTCCAGGCTAAAAAAAGGGGAAATCAAATGGGGAAAATGTCAGATGCTTTCTGATGAAGACGATCATTCGCTTCAGAACCCCTTTTTCTTCCAAAGCCCCAAAGGTTCTCTTTATCTCTACCACACATCCCAGCAGAGCCGGGGAATTATGACATCGGAAGAATGGAAAGAGAAGGTGAAACGGGGTGAGGCCCGGGGATCCTTCACGATGCAGGAAACCGCCCTAATTTACCGTCTTGAATCCCATGACAATGGTTATACCTGGGAATCAAAATCTGTTTTTTTAGATAAACCGGGTTCATTCTGCAGACACCCCATTCAGGTTCTTTCAAACGGGGACTGGCTTTTCCCCATGTATTACAGTCTTCCCAGTGAAATTCCGGGTCAGCAATACGGAAACGATTATTCGGCGGTACTTATTTCTTCTGACAACGGGATAACCTGGACAGAATATCCGGTACCTCAAAGCAGGGGAAGGGTACAGATGAGCGTCATGGAAATATCTGCCGGTAAATGTATCGCCTTTTTCAGAAGCCGCGCGGCGGACAGAATTTACAAAAGTGTCTCAACCGATTATGGCAGATCCTGGAGTATTCCTGCTATAACATGTTTGCCCAATAACAATTCTTCTATACACGGTATAAAACTCCAGAGCGGGAATATTGCCCTTATTTACAATAATTACAGCGCGAGTACCGATCCTGATGCCACGCTTTGGCCGGGATTGCGTTACAGTATCAGTGTGGCAATATCAGAAGACGAGGGTGAAACCTTTCCATGGATTAGGGATGTGGAAGCGGGCAGTGGTTTCCACGGAGAAAAAAACTCAAATTTAAACAAGCCTTATGAGTACCCTTTTTTGTTGCAGTCAACAGACGGGAATATCCACATTGTTTATAGTTATTCCAGTCATTCCAGGCGAAGGCACTGCATTAAATACACACGAGTAAGCGAGGGCTGGATAGAGTCCGGTTCATAATAGAGTTGTTCGGAAACTGAAGTTTCAGAACAACAACCGCTTAGAATATTTTGAGGAGGAAAATTTATGAAAAAGATAGCTTTGCTTTCGTCATTTTGGGTTGTCGCCGCCATGCTGTTGTCAGGCTGCGGTGAAAAAAAAGCGGATGTTCCGGTAGCCGAGGAGAAAATGACTCTTACATGGCTTGGACCAAATCCCCCGCTGGAAGATAATTCCTGGGGAGAAAAACTCTTTGAGGAATCATTTGATGTGGATCTGGTTGTTATCCGGGCCACTGACGTTGAACAGCGGAACACACTGTTTGCGTCAGGACAGATTCCCGATTATATAGCGGTGGATACTGTCGATGAGGTAGCGGCGTTAAAAAGCCAGGGTATTCTGAGCCCTATCCCGATAGAAGAAATAAAGAAATTTATGCCCACGCACTACGAGCGGGCTGTCTCTCTGGATCCTAAAATATTTAATTATACTATCATGGATGGCGATAATTATGGCATGCCATACCTGAATGTAATTGGGGGAGCCGCCATGGCCGCTGTCATCCGGGCCGATTGGCTTGAAAACACAGGGATCGGCAAGGTTCCTACCACCATTGCGGAGCTTGAGGACGCTTTTATCGCTTTTCGGGAAAAGGATCCCGATCGTAATGGGAAAAAGGATACGTATGCCCTTACCGCCGTATCGGATACCGCCAGTAACAGGCTTTTTTTTGCCTCTATTTTCGGCGCTTACGGGTTAAATCCCTTTATGTGGCGTGAAAAGAATGACGGTACTTTGGAATATGGGTTT
>JAITQR010000277.1 GCA_031288815.1 Treponema sp. | reverse complement strand
CTTATGGTGTATCAGCTGGGCAGCTTCCTGGGCGGAGGCGGTTTCCACGCCGGTACGGTCGCGGGCCTCGCGGCTTTAGCCTTGCTGGTCTATCTCCTGGTACGGAAACCCGCGGAGAAGAAACTGCCCCAGGACCAGACTTTTCGCAAGGCCGCTTAGGCGGAGGCGGATATGGAAATTCTGACAAACAATGCGGGGAATATCGTCGTCGGCTTTATCGTGTTCGCGGTCTTGATTTCCGTGGCGGCGCGCCTGGTCCTTAATATCCGCAGGGGGAAAACCGGTTGCGGCTGCGGCTGCGGATCTTGTCCAAAAGGCGGGGAGCGGGTAATCCGCTAGGGCCTGTCGTACTTGAGGATTTTTGCGCCACCAGGGCCGCGAAAATCCCGATTAATGGGCATGCCGCGAATGTTCGGTTCGGCGGACTTTGTGTCGCGGTCGCTTTGGTCAGCGGTACAAGGTAAGGGTTACTCCCGCAAGGCCGGAAATATGCATAAAATCCGCCGCTCCCCGAAAAGGCGAAGCAGGGTTTCCCGGAAGTAAGCGGGAAGCGGGGCTTCCAGAAGGGACGGGAGAACAGGCCGGGCTTCTTTGGGGTGGGTATTTTTTTCAACCGGGAGGGACGGAATCCCCAGCCGCCAGGCGTGGAGGAGGAAGCTTATGTCAGGGCCTGTCCCGTCCCGGCCTTTGGGGATCGGGCTGGCGCCGCCGCCGTATTTCCGGTCTCCGGCCAGGGGGTGGCCGTGGAAGGCGGCCTGGGCGCGGATCTGGTGGGTTCTTCCCGTATCCGGTTCCAGCTCCAGCAGGGTAAAATCCTTGCCCCGGCTTAGCGGTTTAAATCGTGTACGGGCCGGTTTCCCCCCGGGGGCTTCTCCGGCCTCTGCATCCTCCGCCCGCAGGGTTTTCCGCCGCTCCGTATCCCGGATGACCTTGTCTTCCCAAACCCCCGCTTCCCCTATTACGCCTTCCACCACCGCCAGATATCGCTTGATCAGGGAGTGTTCCCGGAGCAGGGCGCTGAAAAAGCGGGCCCCCGCCAAACTTACCGAGAAGACCACGATACCGCTGGTCGGCTTATCCAGGCGATGGAGAGGACCGGGGCTAAAAGAGAGGGAAGGGGGAATCCGGGAGCCAAGATAGGTCCTGGCCAGGGTATCCAGACTATGGGGGCCGTGAACGGCCAGTCCCGCCGGTTTGTTCAGCGCCAGGATGTGGGGACTTTCAAAGATGATGTCCAGGTTCCCCGGCCCCGGGCGGGCGGCAGACTCCGTCTCCACCTGGCTTTCCGTTCTCCCCGGAACGGCAGGGTCCGCGTCTTCCGCCGGCACGCGGATAATCTGACCGGCCCGAACCCGATCGCCCGCGGCCGCCCTGCGGCCGTCCACCCGGATCCTCCCCTCCCGCAACAGGCGGTGGATACGGGACAGAGGCATTCGCGGCAGGGCTTTGCGCAGAATCCGGTCCAGGCGGCGGCCCTCGTCTCCAGCGGCGGCCCGGAGTTCCATAATCGAATTATCCTTCATGTGGATCTGATAGTATTACCCGGCTGGCAATACCGCAAGGGAAGCGTTATAGGTGCTATACTGTCAAAATAGGGAGCTCTTGACAGCCCCTCCCGTATGGGGGAACATAGTTTAATGCTTTTTCCTATGCCTTTAAGAGCGGAGCCGCTTAAGGCTTTTTTTGAAAATCAGATATTTCTTTCCTCAATTACCAGTTTTTGCATGGCCCAGTTTTTGAAAATGACCATCCACCTGATAGGTTCCCGGAAGAGAAATTTCCGGGATACTTTAGAGACCCTGGTCTGGCGTACCGGCGGCATGCCTTCCAGTCACGCCGCCCTGGTATGCTCTATAGCTACATCCTCCGCTTTTTTGGAGGGGCCGGGTTCAAATCTTTTCCAGCTTTCTTTCTGGTTCGCCTTGGTGGTGTTGCGGGACGCCATGGGGGTACGCCGTTCTTCGGGCATCCAGGCGCGGATTCTTAATATCCTTGGTAGACAGGTATCGGAGAAGCTGAATACGGAATATCATCCGGTAAAGGAAATTCAGGGGCATACGCCGCTGGAGGTGGTAGTAGGGGGCTTGCTGGGCATTTTTATATCCGCCGCCTTTGTGCTGCTATAGGTTTTTCGCTTCATGATTTTTAAAAATTTTCTGCCAGTTTTAAGCCTCTGTTCTCTGGTCTTGGGGGCTTCGCTTTTTGGCTTGGCCTTTACCGCCTCCCCCGGCGATTCCGCGCCGGCGGCGAACCGTGTGACGGAAGGGCTTTTCGCGGTTCTTGAGCTTGACGAGCTGATTTCCGACCGGGAAATGACCGCCGCCCTGAACCTGGCCCTGAACCTGGAAGCCGCCGGTAAGGAGGTCCTGTCCGAGTCGTCCCAGTGGGTATTGCTGAACGATTTCGATAAAATCATCCGGGTTCCCCTGGATCAATACGAGAATAGGCTTGAAGCCTTCGATCCCAGGAACGACGGTTTTGCCGGCCGGCTCCGTTCTTTTTTTGTCCGGAACGGGAAGCGTCATTTTTTCATTCCTCTTGATGATTCGGCCTTGCGATTCGGCGGCATCTTCCGGCGCGCCCTTTGCCAATCCCTCGAAAAAGAAGTCCGGGAGCTTATGGGGGAGATCCCCTATACCCTGACTTTCCCCGGGGAAGGCTCGCTCCGAACCGGCGCCTCTTTTAAGTCCGGCCCGGGAATGGGCGGCTCTTACGGCTTGTACCTTCTCTGCTACCTTCTTGCCGGGCTGGGATTCTGTTTTTTATTCCGTCCCCGTCTGCTGGCCATCCACCTGGTTTTCCCTCTGACGGGCTTAAGCCTTCTGGGTTCCCCGGGTTTCGCCATGGGGGCGATCCTCTGCCTGCTGGCGGGACTGCTCCTGGAGCCGGTACGGGAAATTTGCTTTTCCCTGCGTCTCGCCGGTTCTTTCCGGTGGGGAGACGGAAGCCTTTTCGCCGGTATTCGGCGGAACGGTCTCGTCCCTTACCGCTCCCATTGGCTCCTTTGCCTCCCCCTGATAGGGCTCTATGTCCTTTCCGCGATTCTTGGGGAAGCCGGGCCCCTGCTTGGGGCGGGAACTTTCGTGGTCTTTATGGGGATCTTTTTTTTGTATTTTATGATAGACGCCGGGGGCGGGGGAGGACACATACTTTTTGTTCCGGTGACGATCATGGAGAACCGGGGCCCCGAGTTTCCCAAGACCATGCTGCCCTTTGCCTGCGCCTCTCTTATTTCGGCGCTTTTTTCCTTCTCTTCCCTCGATTTTGATTTTGACCCTCCCCGGGCTCTTGCCTGGCTTGACGGAAGTGGCCGGCCGGCCCGGCGTTCCGATCCCGTCCTGGCGGAGGAAAACCGGCGGGATATGGGCTGGCCCCCGCCTATCAGCGCCGCCGAATACAAAGCCCACGTACTGTTCCAAATCGGTTTTTCCCTGCTTCCCCTGGGCGGCGAATTTGCCCAACCGGAATATTTTCACTATGATATAGGACAGGACGGGCTTATCGCCGATATTTCCGCCGAATCTTACGGTATGGATGAAGATATCCCGCCTTTTTCACTTGAGGGATTTATGACTTTTTTGGAAAATCAGGTTTATACGAGGGTAGAGGCCGGTAAGGACGGCGGTTCTTCCTTGGCCGGTTTCTTGCCGGCCCTTTGTAGTTTAGTGATCTGTATCCCCGTTTTTACCGGCCCTGTCCGCAGGGGCGGGGGAAAGCGAAAACTCTCCCTGTACAACGATAAACGGATAGCGGCGTGATGAGAGTGTATTCCTTTCCCCGGGGAGGTTTTTCTTTTGAGGATCCTGCCGTCCCCCCCAGAGATTCCAGCGTGACCGCTTTCCTTCCCAACCTGTCGATCATTCCCCTGACCCAGCAGTCGGGAGGCCGCGCCTACCCTCTGGTGACGGTGGGAGACCCGGTAAGGGAGGGGATGCTTATCGGACGGGGACAGGGTATGGGTTCCACCAACGTGCACGCCACCGTCCCCGGTAAGGTTGTTGACGCGGTGTCCTGGAAAACGGCGGACGGTCAAACCGATGAGGCTCTGGTTATCCGTATGGAGGGAAGTTTTGAAAAACTGGGGAAGCAGGAGGATATTTTCCCCTGGATGGGGCTCTCCCCCTACGAGCTTCAGCATCTGGTATCAGAATACGGCCTGGTGGAGATGGAAGGTTCCGGCCGCCCCCTGTCGGATATTGTTTCGGGTTTTAGATCTTCCCTGGAACCCCTTACCCTGGTTGTCCGTTGCGTGTTTGACGATCCCTGGCTTGCCGCGGATTACGTTTTATGCCGGGAACGGCCCGGCGCGGTAGTGGAGGGGAGCGTTATTGCGGCCACCATGGTGAGCGCCCAGCGTATAGTGTTTGCCTTTTCCCAGGAAGAGAAGGATCTGGGGAACCTCTTCCTTGCCGAGGCGGGGAATTACGGTATTTCCGCGTCTCTGGTGCTGACCGGATCCCGGTATCCCCAGCGTAACCGGCGGGAATTGGAACTGGCCCTGCGAAGTTACGAAAAGAGGGATTCGGTGGCGCTGGATTCCCTCGTGATGCTGGGGCCCGCGACTTTGGCGGCGGTTCATGACGCGGTAAAGTTTAAAAGGCCCATTCTGGATCGGTATGTAACCGTGGGAGGCTCGGCGGTCAGACATCCCCAGGTAATGAAGGTACGGATCGGTACGCGAATCGGCGATGTCTTTGCCGAATGCGGGGGGTTTACCGAAAAGCCGAAACGGATCGGCACCGGTTCCCCCCTTCTGGGCCGGAAGGTGGTCGATTTGGACGAACCGATTGTGAAGACCAGTTTCGCCGTCTTTGCCATCCTGAAAAACCAGTCCGGCATATCCGCCCCCCAGAACTGTATCGGCTGCGGTGAATGCCGGATGGTCTGCCCGGTGGGGCTTGATCCGGAGGAGCTGTTTAAAAAGATCGAAGGCGGGAATTTCCGGTCTCCCGTGGGCGACCGGCCCGGGGAATGTCACGGCTGCGGCTGCTGTGACGTGGTGTGCCCCTCCCACCTTCCCCTGTCGAGCGTAATTCTGAACGCCGCCGAGAAGGGGGTGCTGAAAAATGCAGAATACCCTGCTTAAACAGAAGCCCCAGGTTAATCTTGCCCGTTCAACGCCTTTACGTATGTGGCTGGCCTGTTCCTGCGCGGGTATCGTCGCGCTGGAATCATCCTGGACGGATCGCTTTGTCTCCCTTGAATTGGCCCTGGTGGCCTTGATTGCCGCCCTGGGTACGGAGTTTTGGGCCCAGCATTTTTTCCGCCGGGAAGGCGGCCTGCCCGGGGGCAGGGTATCCGATGGGAGCGCCGCCGCGTCGGCTATGATTCTTACCCTACTCCTGCCCAATCAGATCCATCCCCTGTACGCGGCGGTAGGGGTAGTCTTTGCCATGCTGCTGGTCAAGTTTAGTTTTGGGGGATTGGGCGCCAACTGGATAAACCCCGCCCTGGGGGCCTGGCTCTTTATCCGTTTTTCCTGGCCCCATTCTTTTAATACCGCCCTGGAAGGTTCCTACTTTTCGGCTCTGGCCGGGGCTCTCGGCCAGGGTTTATCCGATCCCCAGGGTTCCCCGCTGGGAATTTTGAAGATAAGCGCCGGGGCCTCTTCCCCTTTGGGAATAGATCTGGCGGTAACGGGTTTTCTTAACCGTACCGTCTTTGCCCTTGCCGGATCGGAACTGCCCGCGGGCTATATCTCGCTCTTTTTTTCCAATACTCCGGGAATAATCGCGGATCGGGGTATCGCCGCCCTGTTTCTGGGAACGGCGGTTGTTTTTGGCTTCCAAGTGATCCGCCCCTGGATACCCGCGCTCTATTTGGGAATCTACGCCCTGCTTATTCGGATATTTGGCGGGATTTTCTACGGCGGGCCGCCGGGAAGCGGGGATATTCTTTTTGGCTTTTTCTCCGGGGGAACCCTGGTGGCGGCTTTTTTCCTTATGGCGGATCCGGTTAGCGGGGCCAAGTCCAGCGCGGGAATGGCGGCCATGGTGTTTATTGGGGCGCTGTTTTCGTTTATATTCCGTTATCCGGGCGCCGAACCTTACGGGGCTTTTTTCGCCGTGGCCCTGGTAAACGTCCTTACTCCCCTGATCCGGATCCTGGAGACCAGGTTCCTCTATTCTCAACGGGCCAGGCGGACCGTTATAAGCCCTTCCATGGGGTCTTCCGCCGAGCATGACGAGGTTCCCGCATGATTGGTTTCGGCATCAAAGATCCGGGCCTCAAAATGAGGGAGGCGGCGATTCTGGGAGGCTGGATAGGAGGGCTTGTTTTGGTTGGGGCCCTTCTCTGGGTTCTTACCGGCCCGGTAAGGGATCGGGGGCTGCTCCAGGCGGCGAACCGGTCTTTGGAGGCCCAGAAGGAAAGCGTCCGCCTTACTGAGCCTCTGCCCCGGCGCTTTTCCGGCCGCGAGCCTTTGGGCAGGCGTTTTGGCCTGGCCAATTCCGGCGGCTCTATGCTGATCTTCCCTCTCCTGAACGGGGGAGCCGCCCTGCCTGTGGGGGCCTTGCTGGACGATCAGGGGAAGGTGGATCGGCTTATTCCGCTGGGGAACCACGGCAGGCAGATTTTTGACCGTATCCCCCGGGGAATCTTGCGAATATACATCCGCAGGATTGAGTCGGACGAGAAACTGATAAGAAGGGGAGGCGGCTCGTGAATTTAAAAAACGACGATAGTTTTTGGGGCCGCTGGTCGCCTCTAAGCAGTCTGATAGGCAGCAGCATCCTTATTCTCGCCTCCGGAAGGCTTGCCTTTGCCCTGGCCGCCGCGGGTTCTCTGCTCTGGGTATATACTCTGTCGGCCCTTGCGCATGGCGCGTCCGCCCGGATACTGCCCAAAAAAGGAAAAACCTGGATTCTGGTACTGCTTGTCTCTATCATTGCCAGTGTATACGATCTGTTTCTCTGGTTTGTCAGCCCTTTTCTGGTATTGGAAACGTTTTTCGCTCTTTTCCTCATCCCTATCTGCTGTATAACTTCGGGCATTTTGGATCGCAGCGCGGGCCTTGAACCGGCAGATATTTTGACTAAGGCATACTCCGAGGCGGCAACCCTTTCGGCGCTGATCATTGTCTTTTCGCTTATCCGGGAACCTCTGGGTTTCTGTAGCCTTTCCCTGCCCGGCGGTTCGGAGGGAATCTTTTTCCTCTTTGTCGCGGAAGAGGAGGCTTTTTTCCCCATCAGGGTAATAGCCGCCACTCCCGGGGCCTTATTCCTCTTGGGCTATGGGCTTGTCCTTTTTAGGCGCCTGAAGATCAGCCAGGAGGAAGGCCGGTGAGTGTTTTGGCGGCCCTGGGGGTCTTCGCCGCCCTGGCCTGCAACCTGATCCTTCACTTCGGCCTGGGGATTCGGGCCCTGACAGTGGAAAAAAAGGATAATAAGATAGACCGGGCCTTCTGTGCCGCCCGTCTCCTTGAGGGGGGGGTGATCTTCCTGTCCGTTCTGATTCTCTGGGTCGTTTTTACCTATCTCTTGGGGCCTCTGGGGCTCGGTTTTTTCCGGTTTATCCTGATCTTTCCCCTGAGCGCGCCGGTCTGCGCCGGCCTTGAGATCCTTCTTAAGCGTTTCATCCTCCGGAAAGGGGGCTGGTCGCCTGTTTATAAGACTATCAGCGCCTACGAGGGTCTGATTCCCACCGCCCTTTTTCTGGCCCTGCACACGGCAACCAATACCCTGGAAGCGGCGGTGCTTGCCTTTTTCTTTAGCCTGGGGATACTGTTCCCCGTGTTTGTGCTTGAAGAGATCCGGCGCCGGGCCGGTTTTGAGGCGGTCCCCCGTTTCTTGCGGGGAAGCCCCCTGGCCATTGTTACCTTGGGCATTATGTCCCTTGTTTTTGCTTCCGTGGCGGCCTTGTTTTTCAACGCTTTAGGCTTATGAAACTATAAACGGGTTCTTCCCCTTTCTCCGTTTATACCTTAAAATAAACTAAATAAGTTAAACAAGGACCAATTACAGGATTAACCGCGAATGGCCGGAAAATTGCATATTATTGTGGGCTCTCATTTTCATGTCCCCTATGGGGCGGGAGATGAGGAATTCGAAAAGACCTATGCTCTCCGGCTGCGGCCTTTTATCTCAAGCCTCTTTAAATTTCCCAAAATCCAGGGGACGCTTCACTGTTCCGGGCCCCTGTTCAACTGGCTGGAACGGATGCATCCGGAATTTCTCATGTTTATCGAGGATCTGGTATCCGCCAAGCAGATAGAGATCCTGGGCGGGGGCTTTTACGAGCCCCTGTTTTCCGTAATCCCCCAGCAGGACAGGATCGGCCAGGTAGAGCTTTTAACCACTTACCTGCGTAAGCGCTTCGGGAAAAAGCCCCAGGGCTGCTGGATACCCGCTATGGACTGGGAACAAAGTCTGGTGCTTTCCCTGGTAAACTGCGGTATGGCTTATACTTTTCTGAGCGAAAGACAGTTTGTCCTGGCGGGGCTTTCGGGAAAGGCTCTCTATTCTCCCTGCATCAGCGAGGATCAGGGGAAGCTGATTGCGGTTTTTCCGGTACAGGGGCGAGCGGGCGAGCCGGTTTGGGAGAACAACCCCGGGGCGGCTCTGGAAAAAATAGCCGCCGCCCTGCCCGCCGGCCGGGATTGGCTGGTTTCTGTATTCCCGGGTCCAGGCCGGGTTTTGCCGGAAAACCCGGATCAGGCCTCCGGGGAGCTTAAGGGCCAGGAAGAGGCGGAACTTTACTGGCGGGAGTTTTTTGAAGGTCTATCCTCCTGCGGTTCTTTTCTGGAATTTACCACTCCCGGCAGGTACATCAAAGGCCGGAGGGGTCTTTCAAGGGCGTGCTTTCCTAACTCCATGGAAGAGGACGGGAGCGGGAACCGGCTTTTCCTGCGGCAGTACCTTCTGGAATACCCGGAAGCCAACGAAATTTACGCCAGAATGATCTTTTCCCACACCCTGGCCAACCAGCTTAGGGGGGATAAGTCCCGGAAACGAACCGCCTTGGAGGAGCTTTGGAAGGCCCAGGGGATCGATGTTTTTTATCCGGCGGAAAACGGGGGTATATACCGTCCGTCCATCAGGCGATCCGCTTACAAAGCCCTTCTGGAGGCGGAAAAGATAACCCGTGAGGCGGGGGATTTTATCCCTTCCCTGATGAATTTTGATTTTGATTTTGACGGCGAGATAGAATACCTTTTCCGGGGCGAGCGGATAAACTGCTATATCCGGCTTCTGGGGGCGGGTGTTTTTGAGCTGGATTACCTTCCCAACTCCTGGAATTATCTGGACATCTTCCACCGGTCAATATCCGGCTCAAACCGGAACCGGAAAGCCTCTTTTATCGACCGGTTCCTGCCCGCCGGTTTTCCCCCCGGGGATATCCTCTCCGGCCGGAGCGAGGGGACCCGGGACTGCGGGGAAGAACGCTTTGAGCTGAGGGAAATGGACAAGGTTCGGGGGAAGGTCTCTTTTTATCTCCCCCCCTCAGCCGCGGAAACCCATGAGGGATGTCCCTTCCGCGCCCTCGGCATAGAGAAAAGCTATCAGCTTCGCCGGGACACCCTGGAAGTGACTTATACCCTGGCCAATCCGGGTAAGGAAGAGACTGGTTTTCTTTTTGCTTCCACTGTCGATCTGTCTTTCCCCGGGGAGGGGGAGAATTTTGTGCGCGTTCTTAAAGGCGCGGAGGTTTTAAAGCCCGGCCAGGACGATGCCTTGGGGCAAGATGTTCTGGCGGTAAAAGACACGGATCTTCTCAAATTCCAGGATCTCAAGAACGAGGCCATCGTCAGCCTGGGGGCGGACAGGCCCTTTAACGGATGGATCTTCCCCCGGAGAACCGCGCCGGAAAACCGGCCCGGCCCCGGCCTTTACCAGTCATCCTGCGTCACGGCGGTTTTCCCGGCGGTCCTCAAACCCGGGGAAAGCTGGAAGCTGGTTTTTACCCTGAAATTTGCCCATTAGCGCGGGTTTCCATAAGATCGTCAAGCGAATCAAACGCCCACGCTTTCAGCAAAATATACTTTGATTCAGGCGATCCGCCTATCAATTCCGGAGCCAGCTGTCAAACCGGGTGGTAACGCCGTAATTCCGGTTCTTGTCCATGGAGACCCTGACGATGCCGTCTTCAAGGGTATGGTAAAAGGCCCCGCCGTTTTTTTTGTAGTTGCCGTAAACCGTCATGCTGGAGATAACATCGTTCATGGCGATCACTATTCTGGGGCCTGTCGTCCTGATCCACCGGGAACTGTTGGAAGTGTCGCCCCCGTGATGGTTGGCCTTAACCACATCGGCTCTGAGTTTTTCCCCGTAAAGGTCAATCAGCTCCCGTTCC
>JAITQR010000224.1 GCA_031288815.1 Treponema sp. | reverse complement strand
TACGCCGCCAGGGAAGGCTATACGGGACTTACCTCCTTCTTTATCGAAAAAAAGGCGGATATCAATATCAAGAACGCCTCGGGCACTACCCCGCTCCACGAAGCGGCCCGTTCCGGCAATATCAAAACGATGGAAATACTTATCGCCAGCGGGGCGGAAATAGACGCCCAGGACGCGAAGGGGAACTCCATACTGCACATAGCCGTACCCCCCGAAAGCCATTTGGCGGCTATCAAGCTCCTGCTTTCCCAGGGGGCCAACCCAAGCCTGCGGGATGAACACGGCGAATCCCCCCTCCATATCGCCATTACCCTTAACCGGGACGCCGAGATAGTCCAGGCTCTGCTTGGCGGCGGCGCGGATGTGACTATCAGGAATATCGACGGAAAGACCCCCCTCTACCTGGCGGTAGAGCAAAACCGCCTCCAGGCCATCCCCCTGCTCCTGGACTATCAGTCAAATGTCTTCGCGGCGGATAACGCCGGTGAAACGCCTTTTGGAAAAGCCCTGGAGGAAAACGGCCCGATGTTGATCGCCCTGGTTAACCCGGAAACGGTTCACCAGGCGGACAGCGCGGGGAACACCATGCTTCACATGGCGATTAAAAACCGGGGGGATATAAAGATCATCGGCCTGATCCTGGATCAGAGGGCCCTGGTCAATGCCCGGAACAAGGAAGGCGAAACCAGCCTCCATCTGGCGGTCCGGCAGAACGAGGCGGCAATTGGGGAGATGCTCCTTTCCCGGGGAGCGGATATTTTCGCCCCCAATACCCGGGGGGAAAGCCCGCTTTACCTTACCTTTCATTCCCCCGGCGGCGTACGGCACTGGATGATCAGCCCCCGTACTATTACCGCCAAGGACGGGCTGGGGAACAGCATGCTTCACTACGCCTCCCAGTGGAAACTGGACGGGTATATTCCCCTCCTGATTCAGCAGGGGGCTTATACCGAGGCGGCCAATGCCACCGGCGAAACACCGCTTTTTGTGGCGGTAAAGTACAACAACGATACCACCGTAAGGGTCCTGCTTGAGGCGGGAGCTTCCCTGTCCAGCCGGGACAATATGGGCAATTCGGCCCTCCACGCGGCGGTTCGGTGGAACGGCAGGAAAGCCGCCCTGGCCCTTATTGACGCGGGGATCGACATTAACGCCCATGCCCTCAACGGCAAGACTCCCCTTCACGACGCGATACGGCTGGGGATTGGCGATCTGGAAGCCCTCCTGATAAGCAGAGGGGCGGATATTGAAGTCCGGGACGCCGACGGCAACACCCCCTTCATGGAAGCGATCCTGGCGGGCTTCCCGAGGACGGTAGACAGGCTGGTGGATCTGGGGGCGGATACCAATACCCGGAACACCCGGGGAGACACCCCTCTCCACATCGCGGTGGCCGCCGAGCGGAGCGATCTTGTGGGTATGCTGCTGGGTTGGGGCGCTCCCATTCACGCGAAAAACGCCACGGGCAGAACCCCCTTCCAGATGGCCCTTTCCATATCCCCCCGCCTGGTCTCCACCCTGCTAACCAAGGATCGGATCTGGGCGGCCGATGACAACGGGTCCTCGCCTCTGCATATCGCCATCAGCCAGCATGCCCCGGCGAATATAATCGAGATCATCATCAACCAGGGCGCCCGTCTCTCCGCCATAGACGCGAAAGGACGGAACCCCTTGCGGCTGGCGGTGGATCAGGAAGCCTGGAACTCCGCCAAGCTTCTGGCCGACGCCGGGGCCGATCCCTTTACCGTCGCCGGGGATGGCATGAGTCCGGGAGAACTGGCCCTTGTCAAAGGCCAGGTGGGCGTACAGGCCCTGTTTTCCGGCAGGGCAATCCACGCCAGGGACGCCTCGGGAAACACGATCCTCCATTACGCCGCCCGTTACGGCAATCCGGAGCTTATATCCCTGCTTCTGGAGCTGGGGGCTAACAAAGACTTAAAGAATATCGCGGCGGAACGCCCCGCCGACATAGCGATCCGCTGGGATCAGATGGAGACGGCGGCGCTGCTTAACTAGTACCTTGATTAGCCTAAAAGACATACTTTGAAATTTTACCACGAAGGCGAGGAAGGCGCACGAAGGAGGAATAAAATTAGAAAATCTGGCCCTTCGTGTACCTTTGTGCGCCTTCGTGGTTAATATTCTTCATTCCTGGTTTTTCTCTTACCCGGCTGTTTAGTTCAATCAAGCTACCAGAGTCTGTCCGTCCACAAAGCAAGCGGTTTTGCGGGCCGCCTGCTCGCGGTTTGTCGCGCTTGGCGGGTAAAACCGCCGGCAGACTGTCGGGCTTCCGGGGCGCGCCCTGAGCCTAACGCCCCGGGGAACGCTCTTCAGGGCGAGGTTGTTGATATGTTTTTCGGTACGGCGAAATCTATCCGGGTTTTTATATCCGTTTCCAGTTTGGCGATCCAGATATTGTATTTCTTCCGTACCGTTTCCAGTTCCCCCCGCTCGCTCATCTGGGCAAGAAAACGCTGCAGGGCGGAGAGGAACAGGATGCCGGTCTTAAAATCGTCCAGGTTGTGGGTTACCAGTTCATATTTTTCCCGATAACGATCCGCGGCCTGCATAAGCAGTTTTTTACTCAGTCTAAAGTGGTACATCATAGGCCGGTAATCGGGAGAACGGGGATCCCAGTTGGCCGCCACCTTCTTAAGATCCAGAAGGTTCCTCGCTACGACCGCATAGCGGCCTTCCAACTCTACGAAAGACCATTTCCATCTGGTGTTGCTTCCGTAGGCGTCCTCAAGAAGCAGGATAGTCAGGCCCATCTTACGCACCAGATCGTAGCGCCGCGCGGCGTCCAGGGTTTCTATAGCGGCGAGTTTCTCCGCGTATTCGCTGAAGGCCGCGTCAACAAAGTTGCTTACCGTATCTTCAAGGTATGCTACGCTCTTGTAGACCGCCTTTCTTCCCTCGTTAAGGGCATCCTCGTTCTTTGTTTTCAGGATAGATTGGGATACCCCGTTAAGCACCAGGTAATTTGACGCGAGATTCAACATTGTCTCCGCCAGGGCGACACGTTTTAGGGCGCCATGCTCCGGATCCTTTTCTATCGCCTCAAGGGTTGCCTCTTCTTTTTTTAACAGCCTGTCGATGGCTTGGTTATAGGGTTGTATCTTTTTAAGATACTGTTCCCTTTTTGAAACTTTCGCCTTGCTTGTCTGTTTATCTGCCATACTTTTTTAGTAAATCATCCGCGTGGGCAAGAGCGGCCTTTCCGGCGTCCCCCGCGAGCATCCGGGCAATTTCATTTCTCCTCTCCTCCCCATCAAGTACGCTGACAGTGGTCAAGGTTCTATCGCCTCCGTTGCCGGGCACTGTTTTTTTCTCAACCCGAAAATGATTATCGGCTCTAACGGCGATACTGGCAAGGTGGGTAACGCAAAAAATTTGTTTAAATTCTCCTATTTTTCCCAGGTATTCCCCCACGGAAAGGGCCACCTCCCCTCCTATCCCCGTATCGATCTCGTCGAACACCAGGGTTTCCGCGGAATAATCGTCCCCCGGGCCCGGGTCCCCGCCGGCCCGGACTTCCTCGCTGAGCAGTGCCGTCTTGACGGCCAGCATGACCCGGGAAAGCTCCCCGCCGCTGGCGATCCGGGCGAGATCCTTGAGAGGCTCGCCGGCGTTGGCGGAGATAAGGAACTCCACGTCTTCCGCGCCCCAGGGGCCGCAAACCAGCGGGAGACGGCCGCCCTGCTCCGCCTCGGAAACGCCGGAATCGGCGGCGTTTTGGGATCTGCCTTTAGGCAAAACGCTTACGGAAAACCGGGCCTTGGGCATACCCAGCCGGCCAAGGATACGGGTAATCCGTTCTCCCAGTTTCGCCGCGGCCTTGCCCCGCCTGGCCCGAAGGGAAGCGGCCCGGGAGGCTATCTCCTTTTCCAGGGCGGCTATCTCCTCCTTCAGCCGTTCCCGGTTTTCCCCCGCCCCGGAGAGGGCCTCGATCTCCGCTTCCGCCTGGAGGCGGTAGGCGAGAAGGGCGTCTTCGCTGTCCGCGTCGGGGGCCGCGTCTCCGGCGTACTTCTTCTTCAGCTTGAAAAGCAGGGCAAGCCGTTCTTCCACTTCCTCCAGGCGCGCCGGATCATAGGTCAGCCGGTCCCGGTAGGAGCGGAATTCGCCGGACAGATCCTCCGCCTCGTAATACAGATCCTCAAAACGTTTCCGCGTGGCTTCCAGGGAAGGATCCACCGCCGCCGCCGCGTCCAGGGAGGCCCTTAAACGCCTGGCAAGGCTGAGCAGGGAAACATCCTCGTCAAAAAAACAAGAGGCGGCGGTCTCGATATGGCCGGTTAGTTTTTCAAATTCCCCCAGACGCCGGGCTTCTCCTTCCAGTTCCCGGCTTTCCCCGGGCTTGGGCGCCGCCTTTTCAATTTCCTCCACCGCGTAGCCCAGGATCTCCAATCGGGATTCCCGTTCCCGATCGGAACTGAGAGAAACCTCCAGGCTTTTCCGCTTTCCGGCGAGCTCAAGGAACCGCCTGTTATAGGCCAGGGCCTCGTCCTCAATCCCCCCGAACTGATCCAGGTAACGGCGGTGGTTCTCCTTGCGGAGCAGGGACTCGTGGTTATGCTGGCCGTGGAGATCGAAAAGGAAGCCCATAAACTCCTCAAGATCGCCGCGGCTTACCGGCACATTCTGAATAAAAATCGAAGCCCGTCCGGATGTTTTGACGCTCCGCCTGACAATGATCCGGTTGTCTTCGTTTTCAATATCCCGGGCTTTAAGCCATTCCAGGGCGTCCCGGTTCCTCCGATCCAGCAGGATCACCGCGGTAACGCTTGCCTCTTCGGTTCCGGTGCGGACTGCCTCGGGATCGGCCTTCGCCCCCATAAGGAAACTTATGGAACCCACGATGATCGATTTTCCCGCCCCGGTTTCCCCGGTAAGCACGTTAAAGCCCTTCTCGAAGGAGAGGGAGATGTTTTCTATCAGGGCGTAATTCCGTATGGAAAGCTCCTCAAGCATGTCCCCTCCCCTCTACGGCTCCCGACCAGGCAAGCTTGGTACGCAGGGCGTTGTAAAAGGCAAGCCTGCCGGAAGCGACGAGCAGCGCGTCAAAAGGCGCCTGCCGCAGGTAGATCCGATCCCCCGGTTCCAGCGGTTCCGTCACCTGGCCGTCCACGGTCAGAAGCACCCCGCTGCGCTGCTCTTCCTCGACTTCCACGATCACGGTTTCCCGGGAAGACAGCACGATTGGCCGGTTGGAAAGGGTAAAGGGGCAAATGGGGTTGATGATGATGGCGTCCATTTCAGGCTCCAGAATAGGACCGCCTGACGCGACCGAATAGCCGGTGGAACCGGTAGGGGTAGCGACGATGAGACCGTCCGAATGGTACCGGCCCATCTGAACATACTCCGTCTTGCCGCCGCTTCCCGGAGAGGCGGGGAGGACGGATTCCACATTAAGCCTGATGATCTTCGCGATCCCCAGGGCCGAAACCACCGCGTCGTTGAGGCAGGAACCCAGGGTAAGCCTTTTACCCCGCCGTTCCACGGCCACCTCCAGCATGAAGCGCCGGGACAGGGGGGCCTGTCCCGCCAGCCACTGATCAAAAACGTCTTTCCATTTCTCGGGCTGTACCGCGGCGATAAATCCCAGAGTTCCCAGATTTACCGGGATAATCGGTACCCCCAGGGGGGCCATGGACCGGGCGGCGTAGAGCACCGTCCCGTCCCCTCCCAGGCTGAAGGCCAAATCGTAGCCCTCGTCCCGCCGGATGCCGGCGGGGTCCTCGAAGGTAAAGGCCGTAACCGCCGCGCCGCGGCTCTCAAGTTCGGTCCGGATCTCCTCCCCCAGCGCCCTGGCGTTGCTTTTGTGAAGATTTATGAACAACAAAGCCTTTTTTAGCCCGGCCATCCCGCCTCCTCACGGAAGGGTAACGATTAACTTTGATATACGCTCCACTTCCGATGAGCTCAGACGGGGATATAGGGGAAAGAGTACGGTTCTGAGGGAAAGGGAATAGGCCGCGGGGCACAGATCCTGGAACCGGGGAACGGAATTTTTCCCCTCCTCCCCGGCGGCGTCTCCTGAAGGGGAAGATCCGGAAAAAAGGGCCGCCCCTCCCTCCGTGGCAAGGGCAAAACCGATCAGCGTGTTTTCAAAGGCGCTTTCCACCAGGATATCCTTTTTCCGGGCGTAGGCTTTTACGTCTTTAAGCCCCGTTTCCAAAACCAGGGGAAAGGCGTAGTTGTTATACTGCCCCTCATCCCCCTGGGCGAAACGATGGTGCCTGGTACGCAAGGCCGATTGGGTATAGATCCTGGCAATTTCCAGCCGTTTTTCCAGGTTCCTCGCCGATTCCCGAAACTGGATCACCGCCATGGCGGCGTTCATATCGGGCAGACCGTATTCCGGGGGAAGATCCCCGTAGTTCCGCAGCACCGATCCGTCCCGGCG
>JAITQR010000124.1 GCA_031288815.1 Treponema sp. | reverse complement strand
TCCCCCGCCGCCGGGCCGGTGGTAAAGAGGTGGCGATCCCCGGGGATAAGGCCAAAGAGTTTGTAGGGCTCCCCCTTTCCGAAGAAACGGATCGGCGCGTAAAGATCCCGCACCCGGACGTAGTTCAGGTTTACCGTGTTGACGACACGGTGTTCCTGGGCCCGGAGTTTTCCCCGGTAGAAACGCGCGTTGGGGGGGTGGTAGGTATGTTCGGGGAAAGAGGTGTTGGCCCCGTAGGGGGCGAAAAATTCGGCAAAGGCCATGACCAGGTAGAGGAGGATCAGGGCGATAAGGGAGGCCAGCGCCAGGGGCCGCCCCCGAAGGTAGGCCAGGAATTTACGCATCCCCTACTCCCTTCCGTAACGGATCCGGGGATCCACCAGGGCGAGCAGAATGTCCGCCAGCATCATTCCCGCCAGTACCAGGAAGGATATGAACATGATGTTGGTCAGCACCAGGTTGATGTCCTCCTGCAATACCGCCTCGTACATAAGCCGCCCGATACCGGGGTAGGCGAAGATGATCTCCAGGATCAGGGAACCGGAGAAGAGCCCCGCCAGCAGGTTCGCGCTGCCGGTGATGTAGGGGTTGAGGGTGTTGCGGAAGGCGTGGTTCAGGTAGACCCGCCACTCGGCGATACCCCTGGACCGGAGGCTGGTGATGTAGGGCTGCCCGAGCTGATCCAGCATGGTGGCCCGGATCATCCGCAGGGTTCCCCCGATGCCCCCCAGGAAAGAGGCCAGGAGGGGGAGGAAGATGTGGTGGGCGTAAGAGAACACAAACCTTACCGGGGCCTCCGCGTAGGGGAAAGTGGGGTAGGCGGTAACGGGAAAAAGGGAACTCAGGGCGGCGAAAAGCTGGAGCAGGATGAGGAGCAGGATCCCCGGAAAGGCGTGGAGTACCAGGGCGAAGAACGTTACCGCCAGATCCGCCGCCGTGCCCGCCTTGGTGGAAAAGTAGACCCCCAGGAGGAAGGAAAAGACGGTAATAAGGGCCAGGGAGATAAGGTTGAGGACTATCGAATTGGGCAGCCGGGAAGTGATGAGGAAGGAGACCGGGGCCCGGGAAATAAGGCTGGTTCCCAGATCCTGATGAAAGATTACCCGTTTAAGCCAGTTGAAGTACTGGATGTAGAAGGGCTGATCCAGGCCCAGGCTTCTCCGCTGGGCTTCGAGCTGCTCCTGGTTCATGGCCTCCTGGTTCTGGCCCGCCCTGCCCTGGTTTTCCCCGAAGATCTGCTGCAGCATGATCTGATCCACGATGTCCCCCGGGGCAAGCTCCATAAGGCCGAAGACCGCGAAGCCCAGGATAAAGAGCATAACCGCCATGGTAAGGAACCTCCCCAGGACGTAGGAGAGGAGGGGGGCCTTCCTCCTGAAAAGATAGAAAGGCTGTACCAGCCGGGTCAGGGCTCCCACCCGCCGGGAAGCCCCGGGCGCGCCGTTTTTTTCAGGATTACTGTTTTTCATGGTTTTAGGTACATGTGGGTGCTTTCAAACCCGTTGATGTTGTCGTAGTACACGTTGGACTGATCCCAGCGGTTGTTCAGGGCGGCGAAGAGGCTGGGACGCACCAGGTAGATCACCGGGCACTGTTCCAGGAGTATCTCCTGATACTCGTCCCAGTAGGCCTTGGCCTTTTCCCGGTCTATGGTGTAGGCCGCCTCGTTGTAGAGGTAGTCTACCCGTTCTTCCCATTCGGTGGCGGGGCTTTTCTGCATGGGGTACCAGAGGTGGAGGTTTCCGTCGGAAGGCCAGACATTGCTCCCCTGGGTGGGAAAGATGTTGCTCCCGCTCAGGCCGATGAGCAGGGAATCCCACTCGAAGCTGTTGAAAAGCTGTTCCACCATCTTTTGAAAATCCAGGATGCGGACGTTCACTTTTATCCCCGCCCGTTCAAGTTCGTCCCGGATGATCGAGGCGATATCCGACATGACGCCGCTTTCCGACCGGATGGTAAGGTCGAATTCTATCGCCCGGCCCTGCTTGTCCCGCATGATCCCCTGGCCGTCCCGGACAATGCCGATAGATTCCAGCAGTTTTGCCGCTTCCGCCGGGTTGTAGGTGTACTTTAACCGGATGTCCCTGTTGTAGAAAGGGTTCGGTTCGGGGAAGAAGTCAAGCTTGGATTCGGCAAGGCCCCGGTACACCTGGGCGATAATCCGATCCCGGTTCAGGAGGCGGCTCATGGCCTGGCGGAATTCCTTTTGGGTAAACCATTCGTATTTGGCGCTTCCCGCGTGTACCGGATTCTGGTTAAAAGACCAGAAATTCGCGCTCAAACTGCCCCCGGCGTTAAACACCGTGTAATCGGTGCCGGGCTTAAGCGCGGAGCCGGAAGAAAAATTCGGGCCCCAGCGTTTCTTCCCCCCCTGGCCGTTCACCAGTTCCACCATATCCTCCGGCCGCAGGGAATAGGAATCCATGTCGCCGTTTTGAAAGAGCAGCTTTTTGGTGTTGTCGTCCGCCACGATCCGCACGATTTCTTTTTCGTAGAAGGGGACGGAGAGGCCCTTGTTGTCCTTTTCCCAGTAACGGGGGTTCCGCTCAAAGACCAGCCACATCCCCACCGTATAGGTGGTAAGGTAGTACTTCCCCATGGAAGGTATCTTTTGGGGATCCGTATCGATGCTGAAGAGATCCAGCACCCCCTGAATGCCCCTTTCCCGTTTGGCCTCTTCGTAGTCCAGCCGGGGGGCGATGCTCCGGTTGGTAGCCAGCAGGGGATCCGCCACAATCCGGGGGAAGTGGAAAACAAAACGGCGCTGATCGAGCTTTTCGATGTCCACATGGGCCCTTGAACCGTCGGGCATGAGGAGGAACTGGCCGTTGTAGCCGGAACTGTGGGCGTCCGGGTCTCCCTCAATCTCGTTGTACCAGAAGACCACATCGTCGCTGGTAACGGGGATCTTTTCATCGGAATTGCTGTAGGTCCAGTAGAGATCGTCCCGCAGGGTGTAGATTACGTCCAGTTTCCCCGCCTCCTGGTCAACCAGGATTTCAAAGCCGGCGCAGCGGGGCTTCCACTGGCGTTTTACCGGATCGTAGTCCACCAGATAGTCCTGCATGGCGTTGACAATGCCGCTGGTGGCCGTATCCTGTTCCGCCACCAGGGCGTTGAAGCTTTTGGGATCCGCGGAGATCACCGCGTTCCAGGTTCCCCCCAGCCGGCCCGGGACAAATTCCTCCCCCCGCCAGGGTTTGTACAGGGTCTTCGCCACGATCTCCCCCAGATCCTCGCGGCCCATAGCCTCGATTTCCGCAAGGGAGTATTCTTCGGTGTTTACGCAGGAAAAAAAGACGGGAAGGGAAAATAACAG
>JAITQR010000115.1 GCA_031288815.1 Treponema sp. | reverse complement strand
ATTTCCTTCCGGTAGACGAGTACGGGAAGATCAGGATGGACGTGTTTAAGGATCTCCTGGGGGAGAAAACCCTCTTTGTCTCGGTGATGATGGCGAACAACGAGATTGGCACTATCCAGGATATTGCCGAGATCGCCGCCCTGGCCAAAGCGGCCGGGGCCTGGGTGCATACCGACGGGGTGCAGGCGGTGGGAAAGATACCGGTGGATCTGCAAAAACTGGGGGTGGATTACTTTACCATGTCGGCCCACAAGATCTACGGGCCCAAGGGAATCGGCGCCCTCTACGTGCGGAAAGGGGCCCCTCTCTACCCCCTGATCCACGGCGGACACCAGGAGGACGGTCTGCGGGCCGGAACCTACAACAACATGGGCATACTGGGCTTTGGCAAGGCGGCGGAACTTGCCCTGGAAAATGTGGATCGTTACGGCCGGGAGCTTTCCGCCTTAAAAAACCGGCTGCGGGACGGGCTTTTGGCCAATGTCCCCGACATCAAGATCAACGGCCATCCCAGTGACACGCTGCCCAATACCCTGGATGTCTCCTTTCCCGGCGCGGAAGGGGAGTCTATCCTCCTTTCCCTGGACATCATGGGGATCGAGGCTTCCACCGGTTCCGCCTGCGCTTCCGGCAGCCTGGAACCTTCCCATGTGCTTCTGGCAATCGGCGTGGGGCCCGAACTGGCCCACGGTTCCATTCGTTTCAGCCTGGGTTGGGGGATCAGCCGGGACGACATTGATTACATCGTCGAAACCGTGCCTCCCATTATCCAGCGGCTGCGGGCCATGTCCACCCTGGGACCCGAACAGGCCCGGGCCAAAACGTACGCCAAGGCGTAAGGAGTTTTTTATGCCGGACTGGCTTTATTCGGATACGGTAAAGGATCACTTTACCAATCCCCGGAACGTGCTTTTTGACGACGAGGCTTCCTTTCCGGCGGACGCCCGGGGACAGACCGGGAATATCAAGTGCGGGGATCAGATGCTCATGCTCCTGCGGATCACCGACGATGTCATCACCGATGTGCGGTGGAAGACTTACGGCTGCGCCAGCGCCATCGCCTCCACCAGTATGCTTTCGGAGATCGTCAAGGGAATGAACATCCGGGACGCTTACAACATCCGGCCCGAGGATCTGGTAGAGAAACTGGGGGGCCTGCCGGATTACAAGATCCACTGTTCCGTCCTGGGGGATAAGGCCCTGCGTGTGGCTATCGACAACTACCTGGAAAAGACCGGCCGGGCGGGAATGCTCAAGGAAGCCACTACCGAGATCTGCCACTGCCTGGGAATAACCGACAAGGATATTGAGGACGCCTTCCACAAGGGCGCCCGTACCTGGGAGCAGTTGCAGCAGGCCACCAAGATCGGCACGGTTTGCGGTGGCTGCAAGGAAAAGGCCCTGGAACTGCTCCACGAATTCGCCCACATCTACGGGATGTAAGGCTGGGAAGCGCGGGGGAAGCAACCGGGGTTTTTTCAAAAACCTCGGGTTTCGGGGAAAGCTTAACAGCCAATCAGCCCTTTACCGCGCGAAAACAAGGCGCCTATAGCACCCGGTATATGCCGCATTTCAAATACAGGGATTCGTCGTAACCCACCAGAACCGGGTGGTCCGCGGACTGGCAGCGGAAATCCAGCCGGATAAGACGGCGTTCCGCGTCCGCCGCGGCCTCCGCTATCAGCCGCTTGAAACGGCCTTCGTCCAGGGCCTGGCTGCATGAACAGCTGATCAGCACGCCGCCGGGTTTAAGGATCTTTATGGCCCGAAGGTTTATCTCCCGGTATCCCCGCAGGGCGTCGGTCAGGCTGGAACGGGTTTTCGCGAAGGCCGGAGGATCCAGGATAAGCAGATCCCAGGATTCCTTCCCCCTTTCGGCGGCGCGGAGGTACTCAAAGACATCGGCTTCCAGGGTCCTGATCCGGTCTTCCAGCCCGTTGAGCGCGGCGTTTACCCGGAGCCCCTCCAGGGCTTCCCCGGAAACGTCCACGCAGAGCGCCTCTCCCGGCGCGGCGCCCAGGCCCCGGAGGGCGTGGATGCCGAAACCGCCGGTATAGGCGCAGAGATCCAGCACCCGGAAAGGCCGGCCCGAGGACCGGGGATCGGCGTCCGGGGGGGCCGCGTATTGGGCGGCATACCGAGAGGCGTATTGGGAGGCAAGACGGCGGTTGTCCCGCTGATCCAGGAAATAACCGGTTTTCTGGCCTTCCTCCAGGTTCACCAGGAAGGGGTAGCCGTTTTCAAAGATCACGATCCCGGAGGGAAGGGTTCCCCGAACCGGGGCCGCCGCCGGGGGAAGGCCCTCCAGCTCCCGTATCTTTGGGGGGGATCTGTCCACTATCCCGGCGGGAAGCCCCAGGGGCCTTTTCCCGTCCAGGAGGTAGGCGTCTTCCCCCAGCACTTCCTCCAGGGCGGAAAGGATATCCTCCCGCCGGGAGTCCATGCCGTAGCTGAGAAACTGTACGGCCAGCCAGGAGCCGGGCGGGCCCAGGGCGGCGGCCTTTTCCCGGCTCAGGGGATACGCGGAGGCCCCGCCCAGATCCGCCAGAGGCCAGCCCACAAAACGGTCAACGATAAGGCCGGGGAGAAAATCCGCTTCGGCAAAGACCAGGCGGGCGGATTCGGAGTAGAGATCGTAGGCCCCGGGACAGGCGATCCGGCGGCTCAGGGCTTCCCGTATGCGGCGCTTAAAGAAGCCCCGGTCAACCCCCTCCTTGGAGGGGCTGTATATCCGGGCGACGATCTTCGAGTTGGGGTTGGCGAAGGCCCGGCCCAGGTATTCCCGGCGGGAACTTTCCACATCCGCAAGCTCCCCCGGTTCCAGGGAGGCGTTTTCCCCCCGGTATTTCCGGTTCGACGGGCCCGCCGGGTTCTCCAGTACCCGGTCAACCTCGTTGTCGAATACCCAGGGGTGTCCCTCCCGGATCCGTTTTTCCTCTCCCGCTTTTAATACGATACGCTTCATGGTACTCCTTGGATCTGTTACCACCTTATTGGCTTACCCGTTTTTCGGCAAGTTCGGCGCGGAAGCTCTTAACCGCTCATGGCCGCCCGGCGCTCCCGTACCGCCGAGAGGCGTTCCCGCAGTTCGGCCTCCGCCCCCGCCTCTATCAGGGCCTTGAGATCCTCAAGGCTCCGCTCGAACTGGGCTATCCGTTTGAGAAGGGGCTCCCGGTTTTCGATAAAAAGTTCGGTCCACATGGGGGCGTTGAGCATGGCTATGCGGGTAAGATCCTCGAAACTGCCGCCGCCGAAACGGGTAATCTCCGTATCCGCCTCGCAGTCGATAAGGGCCGCGGCTATGACGTGGCAGAGCTGGCTGGTAAAGGCGATCTTCCGGTCGTGATCTTCCGCCCTGGTGAGGGTGATCCTGCCGAATCCCATGCGCCGGATCAGGGCCATGAGGTAATCCAGGTTCTCCGGCCGGTTCCGCTCCAGGGGGGTGAGGATGTAGTTCTTCCCCTGGAAGCCGCATTTTTCCGCGTTGGCGAAGCCCCCCTTCTCCGAGCCCGCCATGGGGTGGCCGGGGATAAAGTCCAGATCCGGCCGCAGGTTTTTCTCCACCGCTTCCACGATCTTTCCCTTGATCCCCGCGATGTCGGTGATAAGCGCGCCGGGCTTGAAATCCCCCATCCGGGCCTCCAGAAAACGCAGCAGGGTTGAGGGGTTCAGGCAGAGGAACACCAGATCGCAGCGGGGAAGCATCTCCCCGGGGGGCAGGGCCTGGTCAATCACCGACCGGGCCAGGGCCGCGTCCAGGGTACCCTCGTCCTTGTCGCAGGCCAGGAGCCGGCCCCCGGCTTCGGGATCCCCCACGCCGGTCCGGCGCAGTGCCATGGCCAGGGCTCCCCCCATAAGGCCCAGGCCCGCGATCCCCACCGTGGCGGCTTCCGGCGGTTTCAGCGTCGCCGCCCCGGAAACTTTGCCGGACTTCACAGCTTCTTCCCCTCGATGTCCGCGTATTTCCGCAGCCTGTCCATCAGGGAGGCGAAAACTTCGGGGGTGACGGACTGCTCCCCGTCGCAGAGGGCCGCCTCGGGCTGGTTGTGTACCTCGATGATGAGGCCGTCGGCCCCGGCGGCCATGGCGGCCTTGGCCATGGCGGGCACCATCCAGGCCAGCCCCGTGGCGTG
>JAITQR010000099.1 GCA_031288815.1 Treponema sp. | reverse complement strand
TATCACCGGCGGCGCCGGGGACTCGACGGGCAGAAAAGCCTCGGCGGTGACGGGGCCCTTGCCGTCCACCACCTCCCCCAGGGGGTTAAGGACCCGGCCCAGCAGGGACGGCCCCGAGGGAACGGAAACTACCTTGCCGGTTCCCCGGACCTCTTCCCCGTCTTTTACCAGGGACTCCCCGGAGAGGAGGACGCAGCCAACCCCCTCTTCCTCAAGGTTGAGCACGATCCCCGTGGCGCCGGAGGAAAATTCCACCAGTTCGCCGTATATGGCCTTATCCAGTCCGTAGACGGTTGCCACGGAATCTCCAACCTGCACCACAAAGCCGGTGCTGTCCGAAGAGGCCCTCGGCTCCCAGTTTTCAATCTGCTGTTCCAGGACTCTGGCCAAGTCCCCAAAATTCGTCATCAGGATCCTCCAAAAGAAGCCCTATCGGAAGGGCCGGCGGAAAGTGCACGGTTCATGTTCAGAAGCTGGGCCCGCAGGCTTAGGTCGATACAGTCGCCGCCCAGCAGCAGCCGGTATCCCCCCAGGAGTTCCGGCTTGATCCGGAACTCCAGCTTTACGGCCGCCGCGCCGGTCCGCCGCCGCAACACCTCCGTGAGGGAGTCCCGCAGATCCTCCTCCGGCGGGAAGGCGCATTCCGCCACGGCCTTGACGATGCCCCGCTTCCGGTCCAGGATGAGCTCCGCCGCCTCCGCTACCGCGCCGGCCCGGCGCAGGCAGCCTTTCCTGGACAGGAGGACGATGAGGCGGGCGGCGAATTCCGTGCCCCGGCCGGCAAAACGGGGACCCGCCCCGGCAATGGCGCCGCGGATGATCCGGTCCAGCTGCAGGGAGGCCTCCTTCCCCATTACGGCGCCGGGTATCTTCTTAACCCAGGCGGCAAAAACCCTCAGGGCCGCGAGCCCCTCTTCGGCATCCCCGGGGTCCCCCCTTTCCAGGGCCCCGATAAAGGCATCGGCCCACTGATCCGCGGCAAACATCCTAGTCCTGTCCAAGTTCCCGCAGGAGGAGTTCCGCGTAAGGGCGGTTGTCTTCCGGCCTCAATTCCCGCTTGAGCAGCCGGCCCGAGGCGTTTACCACCAGGGCGGCGGCCTCGGCGCGGAACAGGGCCAGGGCGGCGTGACGTTCCGCCTCCAGCTGCTTCCGTCCGTTGACCAGGAGCTGTTCCGCCGCCGCCTTCCCCCCGGCGATCAGGGCATCCGCCTCATGCCGGGCCGTTTCCCGGGCGGCCTTGACGATCCGTTCCGCCTCTTCGCCGGCCTGTTTCATCTGCTCCTCGTAACGCTCAAGCAGCAGCTTTGCCTGATTCCGTTCCTCTTCCGCCTGAGCTATGGTATCCTCAATCTTTTTTGTCCTCCCCTCCATGAACTGGGTTACCGGCTTAAACAGGATCTTCCGCAGCACAAAGTAGAGGATTCCGATGTTGATAAGGGTGACCAGAAAGGTCGTTATGGAAGGAACTATCATACAAAAACCCGTCAGGCCTTGGTGAATATGAGTATGGCGACCACAAACCCATAGATGGCGGTGGCCTCCGCCAGGGCTATGCCGAGGAAAAAGGCGGTCATTATCTTCCCCGATGCCTCGGGCTGGCGGGCTATGGCCTCCGCGGTATGCCCTGTGGCGATCCCGATGCCTATCCCCGCTCCCAAACCGGTCACTACCGCGATAGCCGCCCCGATGAGAAACATCAAATTGGTTTCCATAAAATAAACTCCTTTCCGGTTTTTGACAAACAAGTATCCGGACTGCTTTCATATTAGCCTAATGCCCCGGGGCCTTAGGCGCTCATACCTCCACCGCCTCCGCCACAAACAGCGTAGTAAGAAAGGTAAAAACCACCGCCTGAATGAGGCCGTCAAAAAAATCAAAATACAGGGACAGAGCCGCGGGAATCACCAGCGGTACGGGAAGGGCCTGTTCTACGAGCAGCATGATCACAAAGCCCCCCAGAATATTCCCAAAGAGCCGGAGGCACAGGGAGAGGGGGCGGATGATATACTCCAGCAGGTTGAAGGGGAGCATCATGGGCACCGGTACCAGCAGTTGCTTAACCCAGCCCTTGAGCCCCCGGGCCCGCAGTCCCCCTATCAGGACCAGGAGAATCGACAGCACCGCCAGGGCCGCGGTCAGATTGATGTCCCTGGTGGGGGGTTTTATGCTGAAGGGGGGTTCTATCCCCAGGATGCCGATAGACAAGGGCGAAATGGCGGGAATGATATTGGCCAGGAGGAGAAACAAAAAAACGGTCCCGATATAGGGGCCATAGACCTTTGCCCGGTGTCCGAACTGGGCCCGGGCAAAGTTGTTCAGGAATTCAACCCCCGCCTCCAAAAAGACCTGCGCTCCCCGGGGGATCCGCTTCAGATCCCGGGTGAGGAGGAGGGACGCGGCGATCAGAATCGCCATGACCACCCAGGAGATAAAAACCGTTTCATTGATATCGATAGACGTGATCTCAAGCCCCAGGACACGGAGGGATTTTCCCGCCGGCAGGGGTATGGAAATAATGGTTCTAAAATCCTCCAGGGCTTCTTTTATATCCATAAAAAATCCATAAAAAAAACTTCCTAATATTCACGCCGCTATTCACATGACACATTAATCGTTTTAATCTTTTTTAAAGAAAAAGTCATCGGTAAAGTACTTTTTCAACAATTCCTCGGATATCGCGTCATGGCGGTTCATAGTGGTATAGGTTGCCTCCAAAAAGCCCTTGGTTAAGTAGAAACTGCCCAGGAGAAAGAATTCGGCAACCCGGGTAACCGCGCCCATGGCCTGATACATCCTGACCGTGCTGTCCAGGACAAAATCGGTCATGAGGTACTCAATCACTACCTGCTGGGACAGGTTAACCGCATAGACCACCTCGGAAATTGGGAAACCGTCCTGCATCCGGTTCTTCCCCAGCCTCACGAAGAAGTCCCCGATCAGGGACCGGTCTATGCCCCGGTCAAGGGTACGGGACAGGAGGGGGTAAAAGGCCGCGTCCATTTCTATCAGGGTCTCATCGTCCAGGGCGCCATAATGCTTTAAATTGGGGGATTTACGGACCTTTTTCTTCCACTTTAAGGCAAAATCGCGGGAACTGAGACTCAACGTATCAATAAGAACTCGATCTACCATGCCTCAACTATATCATATAGAAGATTTTATGCAAGCGTCCAAAGAGCCGGCGTTCCGGAGAGTTTTGGTTACAAATTAGGCTATTTTGACGGATACTTGTTTTCCATACGTTTATTCCGGGTAACCGCGAAGATTCGTATTTGAAGATTCGTTGACTTTTTTTAAGGGGCATGGTACCATCTACTCATTGTGTATGGCTCGGTTTGCGTTGCGGACCGGTTGGTGTGGGGCGGTAAAACCGTCCGTACAAGAGCACAGGCTAATTTGAGGAGGAATTATATGTACAAAAAAGCGGGAATGATCCTGGCGGCGGGAATCGTCACCCTGGCGCTTATCGCCGGATGCAGCAAATCCGGTTCGTCCGGCGGAGCCGGCGCAAGCGGAGGCGCGGGAAGTACGGGAAGCGCAAACGCGCCGATAAACATTTCCATCTGGCATTACTTTGAACATGAGGCGGAAGCGCTGAATAAGCTGGCCGCCGATTTCAACGCGCTGCACGCCGCGGAAAACGTCCATCTTACGGCGACCTATATGGCCCGGGAAGAGCTCATGAACCAGTACACCATCGGCGCGGTTTCAGGGCAGCTCCCCGATATCGGCATGGTGGATTCGCCGGATCATGCTTCGTATATCGCCCTGGGGGTCTTTGAAGATATTACGGACGAACTCAAGGCATGGGGACAGTTGGATCAGTTTTATCCAGGCCCCCTGAGCAGTACCATGGACGCAAACGGCAGGATCTATGGGCTGCCGAATAATTCAAACTGTCTGGCCCTGGCCTGCAATATGGATCTGTTAAATGCCGCGGGAATCGCAAAACCCACAACCTGGGCGGAATTTGAGGCCGCCTGCGCAAAGCTGACCGATCCCGCGGAATCCCGGTACGGATTTGCCATGAGCGCCATATCGAATGAGGAAGGAACCTTTCAGTTTATTCCCTGGCTGTACTCCGCCGGCGGTTCGGTTGCCCAGCTGGACTCCCCCGGAAGCATCCGGGCCATGGAGTTCCTTGCCGGTTTGATACAGAAGGGCTATATGAGCAAGGAAGTGGTCAACTGGGGGCAGGGCGACGCGATGAACGCCTTCATAGCCGGGAAGGCCGCCATGGTAGAATCCGGAACATGGCAGATAGCCAGTGATATTATCCCCAAGATAGGCGACTCCTTTAAGGTTGAATACACCCTGCTGCCCAAGGATGCAAAATACGCCTCGGTTATCGGCGGTGAGAATTTTGGCGTCTGTACGGGAACCAAATACCGGGATATATGCATTGAATTCCTCAAGTACATGGAAACCGCGGACAATGTAGCGTACTGGTGCGAGATTGCCGGAAAGCTTCCGGTGCGCCTTGATTCTTCAAAGCTCCGGGATTTCTGGACCGCGGACCCCTATTTCGCCGTGTTTACCGAAGGCATGAATTACGCCGTAGCCCGGGGTCCCCACCCTGAATGGCCTACGATCTCCCGGGCCGTTTATACCGCCGGACAGACCGTATTACTGGGAGAAAAGTCCCCCGCGGACGCCATGAAGGCCGCCGCCGACGCGCTGGCGCCTGTTTTTGCGAAAACGCCGATAGCCCAGTAGAGTTCGGTAGTAAAGGGGAGGTATCCTGTGAAACTGGGTTTATTAGCCAAAAGAAACATAGAGGGTTATTCCTTTATTTTTCCGGGCATGGCGTATATACTTGCGCTTCTGGGATACCCCCTTATCTATAATTTTGTCCTGGGCTTTCGGGACGTGGATGTTAAAACCTTCAGAAGCGGAACCGATGTTTTTGTGGGTTTAAGCAACTACCTATATCTTTTTAAGGATCCAACCTTCCGGTTGATACTCAGGAATTCTTTTGTTTTTACGTTTGCCTGTATAGCGGTCCAGTTTACCGTCGGATTCGTCCTGGCCCTCTTTTTTTCCAAAAAATTCAGCCTGGCCGGTCCCATTCGGGGTTTGATCCTCATTGCCTATATGATGCCCATGTCCGTAACCGCCCTGCTTGGAAAAAACATGTTTGGTCAAATAGGGGTGATAAACGATCTGCTCAATAAGTTCGGCATCCTTCCCAATTTTCCTATGTGGCTGGCGGATAAGAACATGGCCATGGCGGCGGTCATTGCCATGAACTGTTGGGTGGGCATCCCCTTTAATATGCTGCTCCTTACCTCGGGACTGACCAATGTTCCCAATGAGATATATGAAAGCGCGTCTATTGACGGGGCAAATGCCTGGGTGCGCTTCCGGAAGATAACGATCCCCTGCATCCGGTCCTCGATTTTCGCGGTACTGATGCTGGGGTTTATCTATACCTTTAAGGCCTTTGATCTGATGTTTATCATGACCGCCGGAGGACCCTTAAACGCGACGGATGTACTGGGCACCTATTCCTACCGGTTGTCATTTACGGAATACAAATTTTCCATGGGTTCGGCCTCGGCCATTGTGCTGTTCTTTTGCCTTTTTATAATCGGTTTGTTTTATCTAAGAATGAGTTTATCCGAGGAGTTGTAGATGGCGGACAGAGAAAAATTCTTTTCCACCAGGGCGGGAAGAAGAAACATTTTTTTGGGTTTCGCGGCGGTGCTCATTGCGGTAGTTTTTCTGTTTCCCATATATTGGCTGATCTGTATGTCTCTGAAAACGGACCCCGAGGCCTTTGGCAAGATTGTTACCTACTTCCCCCGTCAGTTTACCCTGGAGCCATGGACTCTTAATTTAAGCGACAAGGACTTTCTCATATCCCTTCGCAACAGTTTTATGATAGCTTTCATATCTATGAGCATCTCCCTTTTGCTGGGCATCCCGACGGCCTACGGCATGGGCCGGTATAAGGTACCGGGGAGCAGGGCGTTTCTGCTTATCTTCCTGGTGACCCAGATGCTGCCCGCGTCCCTGATGCTTACCCCCATGTATCTTATCTTTAGCCGTCTGAACATTCTTAACACCTTCTTTTCACCTTCCCTGGCGATTGCGTCCGGCTCCATCCCCTTTATCGTTATTACCCTGCGGCCCTATTTCAGGAGCATCCCCCCGTCCCTGGATGACGCGGCCCGGATAGACGGCTGCGGAGTGCTCCGCTCTTTTATACAGATCATGATCCCCGCCATCAAGGTGGGCATTGTTACGGTGATGACCATTTCCTTCCTGGGAGGCTGGAATGATCTGGCCTACTCCATGACCTTTAACGTAAAACCGGAGATGCGTCCCCTGACCGCAAACATCTACAAATTCCAGAGCAAATACGGAACCCGTTGGAACTGCATCATGGCCTATGGGTGCATCCTGGTTATTCCGGTGGTCCTGACCTTTGTTTTTTTACAAAAATATATTGTCGGGGGGATGACCGCCGGCTCCGTAAAAGAATAATGTCCGTTAAGGGACGGCCCAAGAGGGAAAAAAAGCGCATCTTTGAAGGCGGATTACACCTCTACCTGGAAAAAATATTTGACGGAATCGCGTTAAATATTCTGTGGCTTCTCTGCTGCGTCCCCCTCATTACCGTTGGGGCATCTACCACCGCCTTTTACTACGCGGCGGTTAAGGTGCTCCGGGGAGAACGGGGGCATCTCTTCCGGGAATTTTGGCGTTCCTTTAAGCTGAATTTTTTTAAGGCAACCGTACTGTGGGTCATCTTTGCGGCGCTCTTATTCGTTTTAGGAATCAACCGGAATATCGCCGCGGATATTGATGACGGCTATTTCGGCATCTTTCTTATCTGCCTGTACACGGGACTGGCGGTACTGTTGCTGGCGGTTATGCTCTATGCCTTTCCCGTCCTTTCCCGTTTTGACATGGATTTGGTACGGGTAGTCAAACTTTCCCTCTACATGACATTCCGTTATATGCCCTATACCCTGGGGCTTTTAGGAATATGCGCGGCGGCGGCTTTGCTTGTGTATTATATCCCGTTCTTTATTTTCGGGATTCCCTGCGGAGGGCTGATGTTTTTTTCCGTATTGATGGAGAGAGTGCTGATCCTGCATACGCCGCGGCCCGTCAACGGGGAGGAAGGAGAGTATAAATGGTACCGTAATCTTACGCGATCTTGAACTGCGGCTTTACGGCGCCGGCGGTTTTCAAATACGGACACATCACCAACATGAGGAGAGTGCAGAGATGACATCACGATTTACGAAGGAACAAAACCGGCTGGTATACCGGTATGACGGGGAGAAGCTCTGGATAGAAGGCTGGGGAGAAAACAGCCTGAGGGTGCGTTCAACCAGGCTGGCGGAAATGCCCGGCGGCGGGGATGCCGGCGGGATCGGCGCCGAAGACTGGGCCCTGCTTCCGCAGGAACCCTGCGCCGTGGATATCAGGATTGAAGGGGATACCGCTTCCATCCGCAACGGCAAGATAGAGGCCTGTATTTCAAAGATCGGCCAAATCAAAGTGTACAACCGGAAAAAAGAGTTGCTGCTGAATGAATATCTCCGGGCCCGCAAGGATATGAAAGACAGGACCTTCAGTTCCCTTGATGTGGAGGCCCGGGAATTCAGGCCCATCATCGGAGGGGATTACGAGCTGTTTCTGCGTTTCGAATCCCTCAGTCCCGACGAACGGATCTACGGCATGGGGCAATATCAGCATGCGTACCTCAATTTAAAGGGAACGGATCTGGAACTTGCCCAGCGGAATTCCCAGGCCAGCGTTCCCTTTGCCCTTTCCTCCCTGGGCTACGGCTTTCTCTGGAATAATCCGGCGGTCGGCAGGGTTACTTTTGGAAAAAACATTACCACCTGGGAAGCAAGATCCGCGAAGAAACTGGATTATTGGATCACCGCCGGGGATTCTCCCGCGGAAATTGAGGAAGCCTATGGGCGGGTTACGGGAACCGTCCCGATGATGCCCGACTATGCCATGGGTTTTTGGCAATGCAAACTGCGGTATCAGACCCAGGAAGAACTCCTGGAAGTAGCCCGGGAATATAAAAAACGGGGCCTGCCCATATCGGTTATTGTGGTGGACTTTTTTCACTGGCCCCTGCAGGGGGAATGGAAATTCGATCCAACCTACTGGCCTAATCCGGACGCCATGATAGCGGAACTCAAGGCCATGGGCATTGAACTCATGGTCTCCATCTGGCCGACGGTGGACCGGCAAAGCGAAAATTTTGAGGAGATGCTTGAAAAGGGCCTCCTCATCCGCACGGAGCGGGGTTACCGGATCGGTTTGTACGCCCAGGGCAATACCATATATTATGATCCAACTAATCCCGAGGCCCGCGCCTATGTCTGGGAGAAGGCGAAAAAAAATTACTATGACAAGGGAATAAGGATTTTCTGGCTTGATGAGGCGGAACCGGAGTATTCGGTTTACGATTTTGACAATTACCGCTATCACCTGGGGCCGGATCTTCAGGTCGGTAACGTGTATCCCATGATGTACGCCAAAACATTTTTTGACGGCATGCGGGAGGCGGGGCAGCAAAACATCATCAACCTCCTCCGCTGCGCCTGGGCGGGGAGTCAGCGATATGGCGCTCTGGTCTGGTCCGGGGACATCCATTCCACCTTTGAAAGTTTCCGGAACCAGCTTACGGCGGGGCTCAACATGGGACTGGCGGGGATTCCCTGGTGGACAACCGACATCGGCGGTTTTTTCGGCGGTGAAGCTGCGGATCCCCGTTTCCACGAACTGCTGATCCGGTGGTTTCAGTGGGGCTGTTTCTGTCCCGTGATGCGGCTCCACGGTTACCGGCTCCCCCTGAAGCCCCAGTTTGGAACCACCGGCGGCGCCGCCTGTGTTTCCGGCGCGGACAATGAGGTCTGGTCCTTTTCGGAGGAAGTATATACTATCTGTAAGAGATATCTTTCCCTCCGGGAGCGGCTGCGGCCCTATATTGCCGCCCAGATGAAGGCCGCCCATGAAAAGGGGAGCCCGGTAATGCGCCCCTTGTTCTACGATTTTCCTGACGATAAAACCGCCTGGGAAATAGAAGACGCCTTTATGTTCGGGCCTAACTACCTGGTGGCCCCCATCCTGTATGAAGGACAGCGGGAGCGGAGGCTCTACCTGCCGGGGAACAGCGGCTGGACCAATGCCTGGACGGGACAAAAGATCGAGGGCGGAGGCTATACTACGGCGGCGGCGCCGCTGGATCAGATACCCGTCTTTACCAGGGACGGAACTACTTTCTTATAACAAGGAACGGACCATGAAATTCAGGGATGGCTACTGGCAAATCAAAAAGGGGCTGCGTCAGCTTAATTTGGCTGCCGTAGTTGACGTGGACGCCGCGGAGGATTCCCTCACCGTATATACCGCCGGCAGACAGACGGTTGGCCGGGGGGAGGGGGTTGATCTTCCGCTGCTCACCACGGTTTTTTCTTCACCCCTGCCGGACATCATACACGTCAGGATGTATCACCATAGGGGCGGAGTACGGCGGGGACCGGAATTTACCGTACTGCCCGACGGCAAAGACCGGGTAGCCGTCAAGACGGAAGGGGATGATCATAGCCTCACCGCCGGAGCCCTGTCGGTCAAGACCAACGGGAAATCGTGGAAGACGGTTTTTACCCGTAAGGGGAAGAAGCTTACCGAAATTTCCGGCAGAAATTCCGGCTACTTTACCGACGCGGCGGAAGCCGCCTTCATGGCCCAGTACCTCGATCTGTCCGTTGGGGAAACGGTCTACGGCCTGGGGGAGCGGTTTACCCCCTTTGTAAAGAACGGCCAGACGGTGGATATCTGGAACGAAGACGGCGGCACCTGCAGCGAGCAGGCGTACAAAAACATCCCCTTTTACATCACCAACCGGGGATACGGCGTACTGGTGAACAATCCCGGCAGGGTCTCTTTTGAGGTCGCCTCGGAGGTGGTTACCGCGGTGCAATTCTCCGTGCCCGGAGAGATCGCCGATTACTACCTCATCGCCGGGGACAGCCTCAAGGACGTGCTCAGAAACTATACCGCCCTAACCGGACGGCCCGCCCTGCCGCCGGCCTGGTCCTTTGGGCTCTGGCTATCCACCTCCTTTACCACCGACTATGACGAAAAAACGGTGAGTCAGTTTATCGACGGCATGGCCCGGCGCGGCATCCCCCTGCGGGTGTTTCATTTCGACGCCCTCTGGATGAAGGAATGCCAACTGGTCGATTTTGAATGGGACAGGGCCCAGTTCCCCGAACCGGCGGCCATGCTGCGGCGGCTCAAGGAACGGGGCGTGAACATCTGTGTATGGATCAACCCCTACATCGCCCAGAAATCGAGACTCTTTGATGAGGGCATGGAAAAGGGCTACCTCGTCAAAAAGGCAAACGGCGATGTCTGGCAGTGGGATCGCTGGCAGTCCGGCATGGCCCTGGTGGATTTTACCAATCCCGCCGCCGCCGCATGGTATACGGGGGAACTGAAAAAACTCCTGGACATGGGGGTGGATACCTTTAAAACCGACTTTGGCGAACGGATCCCCACCGATGTGGTCTACCACAACGGCGCCGATCCCGGGGGGATGCATAATTACTATACCTACCTGTACAACAAAGCCGTATTTGAGCTTTTGGAAAGGGAAAAGGGCCGGGGAAACGCCCTGGTCTTTGCCCGGTCCGCCACCGTCGGGGGGCAGCGTTTCCCCATCCACTGGGGCGGGGACTGTTCGGCAACCTATGAATCTATGGAAGAAACGCTGCGGGGGGGCCTCTCCTTTGCGCTGTCGGGCTTTAGCTTCTGGAGTCACGATATCAGCGGTTTTGAAAGCACCGCCACCCCGGATCTGTTTAAACGCTGGGTAGCCTTTGGCCTCTTGTCCACCCACAGCCGGCTCCACGGCAACCATTCCTACCGCATACCCTGGCGCTTCGATGAAGAGGCCTGCGAAGTGCTGCGTTTCTTTGCGGAACTTAAAAACACCCTCATGCCCTACCTCTTTAGCTGCGCGGTCATCTCCGCCGAGGAAGGCATACCCATGATGCGGGCCATGGTCCTGGAGTATACCGACGATCCCGCCTGTACCTGGCTGGACCGTCAATACATGCTGGGGGACAGTCTTTTGGCAGCCCCCGTCTTCAGTGATGACGGCAAGGTCTCCTACTATCTCCCCCCGGGCAGATGGACAAACCTCATAAGCGGAGCCGTTGCAGAGGGAGGTCTCTGGCGTACGGAACGGCATGGTTACCGGAGCCTTCCCCTGCTGGTAAAACCCAACTCGGTAATCCCCCTGGGGAACAACCCCGGAAGGCCCGACTACGAGTACACCGACGGCCTCCGCTTCCATGTATTTGAACTGGAACCGGATAAAACCGCCTCCGCCCGGGTTTGTGACACCCGGGGAGAAACCAGGCTGGAACTTGAAGCCGCCCTGCGGGAGGGAACCTACACCTTTACCGTCAACGAAATTGAACCGCGGCAAAGCGGATCCTGGTCTATCTGCCTCCGGGGCATCCACCGGTACCGGTCTCTGGAAGGGGCCTCCGGACAGGACGGGGAACAGGGCCTTGTTATGAGCCCCGCTCCGGGGAGCCGGCGGCTCAGCCTGCGGGTATAGGGCCGATAGGGCCTTAGCCCTTAACGGAACCTACCACGATGCCCTTGACAAAGTACCGCTGCAGGAAAGGGTACACGCAGAGAACGGGCAGTATGCCCATAAAGATCTGGGCGCAGCGTATCGTGCGGTCGGAAACATCCCGCAGGTTCATCCAGTCGTCCCCGCCCAAAAGGGAAATATCCGGCTG
>JAITQR010000093.1 GCA_031288815.1 Treponema sp. | reverse complement strand
GGCTGCCGAAAGTACCCACCACAATACCTACGCCGGCGAACAACGCGGTCATGACGACATGAGTCAGGCCGGGTTTTCTGATTTCGCCCGGTTCCAGGGCCCAGAAATTCTTCTTTTCTCTAACATCACTCATAGCCTATTCCTCCTAACGGTACAGCATGATTTGGTTAGAAAAAACCAACAGATGGTCAATAATAGTGATAATCTTAAGGTTTGTCAAACAAAATCACAAAATCCGCCGGATATGTCTTTAAGGCTTTGCCGGGGCTCCGGTTTTTGGGGAACCTCCCCGGACCAGACCGGGGAGGATCGCTGTCGCCACGCCCCGCGGATCCTGATCTTCCCCTCCCTTGAAAACCCGCGCGAAAGGCTTTATAGTCATCTTGGAGGCTGAACCCTATGTTGATCCCTAAAGCGGAAGGCCGCGTCAATCAGTATCTTGAATTCCTTGAAAAGAATTCCTACCGTAAAATCGCGGCGCTGGATTTTGAGATTTTTGAAACCGAAAAAACCTACCGGGCTCCGCCCGGGGACGCCCAATGGCGGAAGATTGACAGCCCCGCCCCCTGGGGGAAGGCGTGGAACTGCGCGTGGTTCCGAGCGGTTTACCGGGCGCCGAAAAACCAGGACCGCCCCCTCTTCCTCAGCGTCCTTCCCAACGCCGATTCCCTGGCCTTCATCGACGGGAAAGCCGCCGGGGCCTTCAACATGTTCCACAAGAAAATCAGGATAGACGCGGACGGGGCGGAACATACCCTTCACGTCGAGGCTTACGCGGGACACCCCTACAACGGCTCCGGGCCGTTCCAGGGCGAAACGATCATTATCACCCTGGGAAGGCATCTTGATTCCTTTCCCAATACCTTCGAGGGGGGATTTCTCCTGGAACGGATCCCGGCCCTTCATTCCCTTTACTACGATGTCCTTGCCCTCTACGGCGCGGCCAAAGAACTGGACAAGGATTCCCTCCGTAAAGCCCGGATTATCAAGGGGCTTTTTGAGGCCCTGGGGGAACTGAGCCTTTCCGCCGCCGGGGCCCAGGCTCTTTCCGCGGATTCTTCCGGCGAACTGGAGGAACAGGCGCTCCGGGCGTCGGCACGGATCGCCCCGCTGCTTCTGGCGAAAAACGGCGATACTGTTCCCTCGGTTTACCTTATCGGCCACGCCCACATCGATCACGCCTGGCTCTGGCATATCGGCGAGACCGAGCGGAAGGTGGCCCGCACTTTTATTAACATGACCAGGTTCGCCGCCGAGTATCCCGAATTTGTTTTTATCCAATCCCAGCCCTGCCAGCTTGAGATCGTCAAAAACGAATACCCGGTTATTTTTGAGGCGGTAAAGGAAGCCTACAAAAACGGCTGCTGGGAACCGAACGGGGGTATGTGGGTAGAAGCGGACTGTAACATCCCCTCCGGGGAATCCCTGGTGCGTCAGTTTCTCTACGGCAAGGCTTTTAACCGGGAGGCTTTCGGCTACGAGGCGGATACCCTGTGGCTGCCCGATGTGTTCGGCTACGCCGCGGCGCTTCCCCAGATCCTCAAAGGCTGCGGGATACAGTACTTTGTCACCAGTAAAATTAACTGGAACGACACGACCCGCTTCCCCTACGACACTTTTATCTGGCGGGGCATAGACGGAACCGGCATCAAGACCCATTTTATCACCGCCCGGGTGAACGGTTACAACGGGCGGGTAAACCCGGAAAGCCTGGCGGAAACCTGGCGGGAGGTTCAGCACAAGGAACTGCAAAGGGGGGTTATAAAATCCATCGGGGAAGGGGACGGCGGCGGCGGGACCATGAGATCGGATCTGGAAATGGCCCGCCGGCTGTCGAACCTTGAGGGCCTCCCCAGGGCGCAGTGGAAACCCGTGTCCGCCGCGGCGGCCGAGATCTTCGCCCAGGAACGCGACTGGCCCGAGTGGAGGGGGGAGCTTTACCTGGAGCTTCACCGGGGAACCTACACCACCCAGGGGCGCACCAAGCGGAACAACCGGCGGGCGGAGTTTGCCCTCCGGCATACCGAGTGGATCGCCGCGCTGGCCGCCGCGGATACGGGGCTTTCGGGAGCGGGGGCTTATCCAAAGAAAGAACTGGACAGGGCCTGGAAAGAGACCCTTACCCTGCAGTTCCACGATATCATTCCCGGCTCCTCCATCCGCCGGGTATACCAGGAAGCCGAGGCGGCCCACGCGAGGATTCTGGCGGATCTGGCCTCCCTGGGGGAAAAATACCGCCGCTTCCTCCTGGGTACCAGCGGGGCCGACGTGCTGGTCTTCAACGATCTTTCCTGGGAACGGCGGGATCCCCAGACCTTCCCCGCGGAAAAGCTGGAACGCGCCGGGGACAGATGCGGCGCCCTCCGGGGAGCGGACGGGGCCGTGTATCCGGTTCAGTACTTCAGGGATCTTGAAGGCGGGGAAGGGGCGCTTTGCGCCCCCAAACTGCCGCCCCTGGGCTGGGCCGCGTTCAGCAGGATTGGGACTCCCCCGGAGGCCGGGGGTTCTTCCGGCCCGGTCTTTAACTACCGGGACGGCCTGTTAGAGACTCCCTTCTACCGGGTCGGCTTTGAAGCCTGCGGGAGAATCCGCAGCCTGGTGGATCTGCGCGGCCGGACCGAACTGGTCGCGCCGGGGGGGAGCTTCAACCGTTTTGTCAGCGCCGAGGATGTACCGGTTTACTGGGAGGCCTGGGATATCGACGCGGACTGGACCAGGTATCTTCAAGAGGAAACTTCCCTGGTCTCCTCGGAAGTGGTAAGCCAGGGGCCGGTCTCGTTCCGGCTCCGGCAGACATACCGTATCGCCTCGGCCTCCACGCTGGTACAGGATCTGGTGTTTTACGGCGAGGATCCCCGCATCGACTTCCAGACCAGGGTGGATTGGCGGGAACGGCGGCGGCTTCTCAAGGTTGGCTTCGATACCGCCATAGACAGCGGGGAAGTCCGCTGCGAGGTGCAGTACGGCCACGTTTTCCGGAATACCCACCGGAACCTGCCCCAGGACCGGGCCAAGTTCGAAATCTGCGCCCACAAGTGGATCTGTGTCGAGGAAGGGGCCGGCGGCGGGCTTGCCCTGCTCAACGATTGCAAATACGGCCACGACGTTTCCCCCCTGGCGGGACCGGAGGGCGGGACCACCACCCGCATGCGGCTTACCCTTCTCCGTTCCCCCAAGGCCCCGGACCCGGAGGCGGATTACGGGGAACACCGGTTTACCTACGCGCTGCTTCCCTTTACGGGGAGTTTCGCCGCTTCCCGGACCATACGCGGCGCCTACGAGTTGAACGCCGCCGCCGTCCTCGAAGCCGCGCAAGGCCCGGACGGCCCGGAGGCGCGGAATACCGGGGCGGGCGGCGGTACCGCAAAGACGGGAGGCTCCGCGGCTTATTCCCTCTGCTCCGTAGAGGGGGAGGCGGTAATCGTTGAGTGCGTCAAGGCGCCCGAATCCGGCGGTGGGCTTGTACTCCGCCTCTACGAAAGCCTGGGGGGCAGGGCGCGGACGGTTCTGCGTTTCCCCAGGCCCCTCGCCGGGGCGGAGGAAACGGATATGCTTGAGGAAAACGGAAGGGCCCTTCCCTTTACCGGAAGGGAGCTTCCCCTTGAGTTCCGTCCCTTCGAGATCAAGACCCTGCGGGTAAAATTCGGATAGTCCCGGCTGTCAGGCGATACGCCGCCGGGTTTTGCGCGCGAGGCGCGACAAACCGCCCTGCTAGCCTTCCAGGATCAGGAGGGTCTTGGGATCCAGCTTCAGGGCCATGGACGCGGGGTTGTAAGTATCCCGGTCTTTAGAGACCGAAAACTCGATATGGTCGCTTTTCGGTTCCAGGACGATCACCGAATCAATAAGGTCCACGTAGTCCTTGAGCAGAACGGGGACGCCCTGTTTGGTGTACTGGTCTTCCCCGGAGGGAACGGCGCAGCTGTACCAGACTTCCAGGCCCAGTTCCCCGGCAAAGTCTTTTACCTTGGCAAGCCGGTCCCGGTCCATTTTGGCGAAATCAAAGCCGTCGATGATCAGGGATTCGGCTTTAAAACCCCCGTCAATGATCATCGCCCGGAGACTCCGCAGGATCTGATCCCCCGTAACCCCGTCCTGGTTGAAATTCATCAGAACCCGGTTTTTTACCAGTTCGTTTTTCACGTCCCGGGAATTTTCCAGGTTCTTCTTCCTGATAAACTCGTCAAAGATATCCTCGTACCAGGCGATTACGTAGCTGGCCTGCTGGGTAAAGGAGACGTGGATCACCTTCCGGTTCCGGAGCAGCTTGTCCAGGGCGATCTGTACCAGCACCGATGTTTTCCCGATACCGCTGGGGGAGGCGATTACGCCAATTTCACCGGCTTTGAGGCCGCCGTGAATGGATTTATCAAATATTCGCACCGGACTGCGTTGAATCAGCTCGTCTTTAACCATTCTCTCTTACTCCTCGTTATTTTTGCTCTTTCCTCCGCTTTTCCACGTACTCTTTGATCAGAGCGTCGGAAATGCCGGCGGGTACTTTCCCGTATTTTTCAAATTCCATGGTGAATTCCGCCTTTCCCTGGGTTAGGGAACGCAGCGTCGTGGAATAACCGAACATCTCGCTTAAAGGCGCCTCCGCCTCTACCCGGCAGAAAGCGCCGTCCTCGGTGGAGGAGGATATTATACCACGGCGCTGGTTAAGGGAGCCATAAATATTTCCCTGGAATTCGCTGGGGCCTTCCACGGAGACTTTCATGATCGGTTCCAGGATACAGGGTTTCGCCTTGTTATAGGCTTCCCGGAAAGCGCCGATGGCGGCAAGCTGGAAGGCGATATCCGAGGAGTCTACCGGGTGGCTCTGACCGTCGTTGATGGTACAGCGGATATTCACAATGGGGAACCCGATAAGGCTGCCCTTCTTGATGGCCTCTTTAAAGCCCTTGTCGCAGCTCGGGATAAACTCGTTGGGGATGGCCCCTCCCTTGATAGAGTCCACAAACTCGTAGTCCCCGCCGTCCCAGGGCTCCATAAAGCCCGCTACCCGGCCGTACTGCCCGGAACCGCCGGTCTGCTTCTTGTGGGTATAGTTGAATTCCGCCCGCTGGGTAATGGTCTCCCGGTAGGCAACCTGGGGCATGCCGGTCTCCACCTCGCATTTGTACTCCCGGCGCATCCGCTCGATGTACACCTCCAGGTGGAGTTCCCCCATGCCCTTGACAATAGTCTGGTTCGATTCGGGATCCACGTAGGTCTGGAAAGTGGGATCCTCCTTGGTAAAACGGTTCAGGGCCTTGGCCATCTGATCCGCCGATTTTTTGTCCACCGGGTTGATAGCCAGGGAGATAACCGGCTCGGGCACGTACATGGACGACATGGCGTAGTTGAGCCCGCCGCCGCAGAAGGTGTCCCCCGAGGCGCAGTCGACGCCGAACAGGGCCACGATGTCGCCGGGGGAGCCTTCGTTGATGTCCTCCATGCTGTCCGAGTGCATACGCACCAGCCGTCCCACCTTGAACTTCTTACGGGCCCGGGTGTTGGTAAGCTCGTCCCCCTTCTTTAAGGCCCCCT
>JAITQR010000084.1 GCA_031288815.1 Treponema sp. | reverse complement strand
TCCGTTTCTGCTCGTCCAGATACTCGTTCCATACGGTTACCCGTACCGGATTTTTGCTATCCATAATTTGCCTCCTCATGGATCCAACAGTGGGATTGACCTACCGGTCGAAGTAATGGGGTTTGCCGGTTTTAGCGGCGATATAGATCCCCTCAAGGATACGGGTTACCGCCGCGGCCTGTTCGGGCAGCACGTAGAGCTTGCCCTTGCCCCGCAACGCCCGGGCGAAAGTCCGGGCTTCTATGTCCTGGGGCTTGTCCAGGGTACCGTCGTAAAAGGCCACGCCTCCCGCCTCCAGGGCGGGGCTCAGGGTGTACTGCCGGTCGTTCTTTACCCCGTTGATCACCAGGCTCCCGCTTTGGGGCATGTCCGCCCCCGCCTTGGTGCCGCAGAGGGTGGTTACCGCCTCCCGGGTCTCGGTGGTATTGAGGGCCCAGCTTGCCTGGAGGATAATGGTGGCCCCGTTCTTCATCACGATGAAGCCGAAAGCGGAATCTTCCACGGTAAACTTTTTCGGATCCCAGTCGCCCCAGGCGTTGCCGGTTTTTTTATCCTTGTTGAGCTTGTGGTAGGTGGTTCCCACCGCGTAGGCGGGTTCGTAGTTGTCCATCATGAACAGGGTAAGATCCAGGGCGTGGGTGCCTATGTCGATAAGGGGGCCGCCTCCCTGTTTTTCCTCGTCCAGAAACACTCCCCAGGTGGGTACCGCCCGGCGGCGCAGGGCCGTGGCCTTGGCAAAGTAGATCTCCCCCAGGGTTCCCGCCTCACATTCGGCCTTAAGGTAGAGGCTGTCCGGCCGGTAGCGGTTCTGGTACCCGATGGTAAGGAGCTTCCCGCTCTTGTTCCGGGCTTCCAGCATGGATTGGGCCTCGGCGTAGTTTTTCGCCATGGGCTTCTCGCACATCACATGCTTGCCCGATTCCAGGGCGCGGATGGAAATTTCCGCGTGAGAACTGTTTGGGGTAAGCACGCAGACCGCGTCCAGATTCTCGTCCAGAAGCTCCCGGTAGTCGGTAAATACCTTTCCCTTTCCCTCAGCGTATTCCCGGTTCGCCTTCTCCGCCCGGTCTTTCTCAAGGTCGCAAAAGGCGGCGAGTTCCACATCCTCAAGCTTGCTTATAGCGGGCAGATGTTTGCCGAAGGCAATACCGCCGCATCCGATAAGGCCGTATCTCAGTTTCTTTCCCATATTTTCTCCCCGAACCAGTATTGGAACTGATCTATTACTCAAGTATATGCTATATTTAACCAATGCGAAACCGGCTGACCGAAGAGCTTGCCGTATGCGGCTTTAACGCCGCCCTTGCCCTGGGAACCTGTCATCCTGAAAGGATAAACCGCCTCTTTTTGCGGGAAGACCGGCTCAAGGCTTTTTCCGGCGTCTGTAAGTATCTGGCGGATAAAAAGTATCCCTATAAAATCTGCGGGGACGAGGAACTGGAACGGCTCTGCAAGAGCAACCGCCACCAGGGGGTGGTGGCAATGATCCCCGTGCCGATCCTTGCCCCGGCCTCCGAAGAGGATCTGGACATTTGGGCCGGGGAGGGTAAAACCGGGATCGTTCTTCATTCGGTGGGAAACGATCACAACCTGGGGGCCATCGTCCGTAGCGCCGCTTTTTTTGACGCCCATTTCGCGATCCTCAGCGGCGAAGATACAGAAGCCCGGCTCAGTACCAGCGCCTACCGGGTGGCCGAGGGGGGCATGGAATACCTTGCCTTCCGCGGCGTCCGCGGCACCGCCGCTTTTCTCCGGGCCGCGTCCAGGCGCGTTGTCACTATCGGCGCGGATCCTCGGGCCCGCTGGCGCGTCTCGGATCTGAAAACGGTTATCGCCAGCCGGGCCGCCGCCCTTAAGCTCCAATCCCGGCCCGGCGTCGCCCTGGTGCTGGGAAACGAGGAAACCGGCCTGTCCCCGGAGGTAAAGGAATGCTGCTCCGCCCTGGTTCGTGTTCCCGGAACCGGGAACATCGAAAGCCTCAACGTCGCCCAGGCGGCGGCCCTGTTCCTGCATGAACTTTTTGAGCTTTAGTTTAGCGAGGGAGAAATAATTTTTTTGTAACAGAGTTGTTCGGAAACTTCAGTTGTTCCCCGGCCAGGCCCGGCTATCTGCTATTTTGACCGTAATACTTCAGGGTCATATTATCTTTAACCGATTCATGGGAAATTAAAAGGTATTTCCACGGCTTTCCTTTGTTCTTTGCGTTATGAGCGGACACATAGCCGCACCAAGCATCGGCGGCTTTTTTCTTGCTCTGTACTTCCTGGCTGGATAGTTGATTTTCCGCCTTGGTCTCTATCATATAGATAGTGTCCGCTGTTTCGGCAACAAAGTCCGGAATATATTCAGGATTTTCGTTTCCCATTTGATAGTAAATTTGAAATTGTCCTTTGGACGGTTTAAACCATTTAAGGCTGTCCTGTTCCAGAATAACGGAAAAACGGCGTTCCGTATCGGAATCAAATTTTACAACAGGATAGAGGCATTTTGAAAAGCCGTTAAATACCAGTTTGCCTATTTTCGATTTATCATAGCCGGATGTACGGAAATTAAGCGGCGAGGCGCCTTCTTCTGCTGTAAAAGCCATTTCTTTCAAAACGGTAAAGCCCCTGCTTATTCTGACCTCAAAATCGGAGTAGGTTTCGGTCTGATGTTCCAACATTTGGGCGTGAATGAAATTTACCAGTTGTTTCTGATAATACAGCACTACATTACGGACATCTTCACCGGTCTTAAGATAACTTCTTAGATGGGCGATCATTTGGGAACTTAGATTGTACAGTAAATCGCTTTGTTCATCATAGGAAATATCCTCAAAATCAATAAGGCCGCGGACCAGATAATTTTCCAGCCGTTCTTCAGGGGCGTTTCCTGGCGCCGATGACAATGTTTCCCGCGTGTTGGTTCTAAGATGCTGGATAAGCAGGTCGCGGCTTACGGGCTGATATTTGATGGAATCGCATTGGAGGGTAAAACCGGTGTATCCAATAGTTGTATTACCCTTTGGAACAATCAATATACGGGGAATTTCTATAGTTCCGTTAAT
>JAITQR010000007.1 GCA_031288815.1 Treponema sp. | reverse complement strand
AGCCGCTCGTCATCTATACGCCGGGAACAGCAGAGATTGATTCCCTCGGAAGTCCCGGACCGGTCGCAGGAACGCCCCGGACTAACCGCGCCGGTCCCCAGGATGGAGACAAAGAAATCGGGGCCTCCCGCAATCACCTTCACTGTTGATTTAAAACCGAACCGGGCGGCAGCCGCCTTTGTCACTGTTCCTATGAATTCCCCCGGCATTACCATTGGAGGGAACTTCTCCTTGTCAAGGTCAAGAGCTTCCAAGGCACTATCGTTCCAGTACCATTTTTCAAAGCTCTCGGAAGGGATCACTGTCCGCGCTTCTCCAGTTAGGGCGCAAACCAGGTATTCGGGGGCGGAAAGAAACCACCGCGTTTTTTCATAAAGTTCCGGTTCGCAGTTCTTCACCGCCAGGGCCTTGGGAAGAAAAAAGCTGCTGTCCACAAAACCGCCCATGATGCGCGATACAGTCCGGGCTTCCTCCGCCGCCCGGCGGTCCAGCCACAACCGGGCAGGCGCGGCAGGCAGGGACAGATTTCCCATTATAATGGCCGGCATCCCGGTAACCGGCGTCAGGGTAGGCCCGTTCCCGCTAATGACTATGGCTTCCACCTGCGCAAGAGAAGCCGCCCCAAACCAGGCGGCCGCTTCCTCAAAGACGCGAAGCCACTGGGCAGGTTCAATGCTGACGCCAAGACCACCCCCCAGGGGCAGACTCACAAAACGTTCCCCCGACCCGTCGTAGTGTACTAAGGCCGCCTTAAACGCGGAAGTTCCAATGTCGATAACTAACAGCATCGTGTTCCTCATTCAAGCCGTGTGGAGCCGCAATTCAGGCTTAAGCATGCCGTACAATCAACTTTTTGGTAATCTCCAGGGCTGTTTCCCACTGGGCATCCAAAGATCGGATTAGGGCGATCTGATTCCGGCAGCGGTCCAGGTTGTGGCCGGGTCGGGAGACCCGATAGTAGCGATCCCCTTCCAGGTAATCGGTCAGAAACCTGAGCCCCATGATCTGGGTGATGTTCCGGCCTGATTCGGCGAGCCATTCTTTTTCCCGGGGCGTAAGAAACTCCGCGGCTTCGGAAACATACCCATCCAGGAGGGCTTCAAAATAGGCGGCATCGAATTCAACCCTGGCCAGGTCCCGCTCATCTTCCTCGGCCCTGGTTGTCACGGTACGGATAAGATCCCCCAGATCAAAGAGGCTCGTACCGGGCATGACCGTGTCCAGGTCCACGACGCACCGGACCTGGTTATCTTTATCATCAATAAGAATGTTGTTCATCTTTGTATCATTGTGGCATATCCGCTCAGGGAGGCCGCCGTTTTTCAGCGCCCGGATAAGAACCGCGCCCCGCTCCTCGTTTTCCAGCATAAAGGCGATTTCAGGCCCCACATCCTTTACCCGGTTATAGGCGTCCTTTGAAACCGCGTCATGAAAACGGGCGTATCGCTTTTCCATGTTGTGAAAGTCCGGGATCGTCTCGTGCAGCCGGGGTCCCGCAAGGTCCGCAAGCTGTTTCTGGAAACGGCCCACGCTTTTTCCCAGGACGAGGGCCTCCTCCGGCGAATGGGCCACCTCCAAAGAGTGAGTCCCTTCGATAAAGAGGTACGTCCGCCACCAGCCGCCGCTATCGTCCCGGACCCAGAGCTTCCCGTCACGGGAAGGAACTACGGAAAGTACCCGGCGGCTTCTGCCGGCCACGCCTTCCCGCTCCAGCTTCTCCGCGATATGCTTTGTTACCCGCTCGATGTTTTCCATGACCTCATGCGGCCTGACAAACACCTTCTCGTTGATCCGCTGGTGCGTATAGTGCACCCTTACCCCAGCCTGATTCCACCGGGAACGATAGGTATTGTTGATATGACCCGAACCAAAGGGTTCCACAGACTCGAATTCGCCGTAAATAGCAAACCGGCTGAGGACTTCCCGGAACAACGACGAACAACTGGTATCCATCTAATTTAACCTCTCCCTTGATGTGCGCACCAAAATTTCGAGTTCGTATCTTATCATTTTTAGTTTTTTTCCGCCAGGATAAAGGCATAAAAATTTTTCAGGTACAAAATGTTACGAATCTTGAAGATTTCCCAAAAACTTGGAAAAACCTATTGACACACAGGCAATTGTTATGGGAATATAAATCTTTAGAATATAAAAATTTGAATGGGGCAAATTCTTCAAATTGAGTAGATTTTCAGTAAATTCGACGCTGTCATAGAGGGTAAGAGAGGCTCGGCAGACTATAAGGGCGATCATAGTAGAGTGTATAGCTCGTTTGAGAGCTTTCCATATTCAAAGCGTGATTAACGCAGGAGGGAATTATCTGAATGAAAAACTTTCCAAGATTCGTATGGCTGGGTTTCTTTTGTCTTGGTTTGGTGAATTTGTATGCCATAGATACTCTGGAAGAGGCTATCGACCGGGTATCGAGATATATTGTAGATCGGTCTCCGGCTTCTACAGTGGCGGCTATTGTGAGCATTAAATCTGACAGCCTATCGTTGTCTGAATATATTATGGACCGTATTCCTGATTATGTTATCCGAAACAATAAAAAAATAACCTTTGTTGATCG
>JAITQR010000325.1 GCA_031288815.1 Treponema sp. | reverse complement strand
AGGCATAAAAATATCACCAGACAAAACTCCACGAGAAATTGACCGGCAAAAGTTCGGGGGCGCTACGGGGGCAAAGCCCCCACAGAGGGGGTAGGCTGGGACCTTGGCCCAGTCGCAGGAGGTCGGACTTTGCTACGCAAGTCCGCGACTTCTCCCTTAAAATACACCGATATTATTTCCATGACTAAAGCAGTATAGTGTGGCTGGTGTGGCCGAATCAAAGGTTCGTTGAACCTTCGGTTCGTTATGTTGAAATTCCTATGCGTTTATCCTGCCGATTTTTTTGAAAAAAGGGGAATTTTACCGCTTTTTCCGGATATCTGCGGCAATTCAACTTCGAAATGAGACAAGGGATACGCGAAACTCACCTTACCGCGCCGAAAATCAAATTGGGGATAAACAATACCACCTGAGGCATAAACACCAGGATCGACATCTCCAGCAGCACCGCCGCAAGGAAGGGCAGGCTTGCCCGGGTATACTCCTCCGGCGGACACTCAATAATGCCGCAGAGCGTATAAAGGGCGGAACCGACCGGCGGCGTCATTACGCCAAGGGTAACGATGGTCGCCATGAGCACGCCGAAATGTACCGGGTCCATGCCGACCTTCGTAACCATCGGGAGGAATATGGGAGTCAGGAGCAGAAAATTCACGTTGCTGTCCACAAACATCCCCGATATAAAAAGAAAACCCAGCATAATCAGGGTTAAGATCTGCGGATTATTCGTTATGCCAAATATAAAATTGCTCAAAGTAACGGGAAGATGCACATAAGTAATCGCGTAACTGAAGGGGCCCGAAAAGGCAATAATCAGCATGATGGCGCCGTTGTCACGGAAAGAAGTTTTCAGGGCCGCCAGAAATTTCTCCCAGGTAAGTTCCTTGTATACGAATTTACCAATGACAAGGGCATACACAACGGCAAAGGCACCGGCTTCGGAAGGCGTAAAAAGCCCGAAACGGATTCCTATGATAAGAATCACCGGAAAGAGCAAAGCCCAGACGGATTCTTTCAAATTCTCAAGGAGTTCCCTGAGGGTAAGCGCTTTAATATCGGGCCGGGGAGGATCGTATTTGTACAGGCGGGATGTAACGCTGGTGGTGGCCATCAAAAAGAACATCATTAAAATGCCGGGAATGATGCCTCCCGCAAAAAGCCGCCCGATGGAAACTTCCCCGATAAAGCCGAAGAGTATCAGGCCCAAACTTGGGGGAATGGTCGCGGTAATCAGCGCCGTGATGCAGTTTACCGCACAGATATACCCCTTGGGATACCCTCTCTTCATCATTTCCGGCCCAAGTATCCTGGTTTCCATGGCCGCGTCTGCCGTGGCCGAGCCGGAAACGCCCCCCATAAGGGTACTCAACACCACACTGATCTGCGCGGTACCCCCATACATACGCCGGGTAAGTATGGACGCAAGACTCAGAAGCCGGTTTGTTATACCCGACACGTTCATCAGATTGCCGGCGAAAATAAAGAAGGGAACCGCCAGAAAGGCGAAGGACTGGGTTTGGGTTACGATGCGCTGTACCGTGATAGTAAAAGGAATATCGGGAGTAACGCCAAAGAAAGCCATTCCGGACAGTCCTATAACAAAGGCAACGGGCATACCGATTACGAGGAAAACAAGAAAACAGATCAGCAGCAGGGACATACATTCCTCCTGTTTACCGTTGTACCGGACTTTGATTTGCCGGGGAAAAATTCCTGATCCGTTGATAAATCTTTATCAGCGTGGAGATGGTCATGGAAATTGAAACAACCGGCAGGCTCAAGGTAACAAAGGAGTAGCTCATCCGTACAACCTGCATGGAACGGGCCCAGTTGCTTTTAGCCAGACGGAAACCGAATATAACCAGGATTATCAAGCTGGCAGTAACCAGAAACAAAATTAAAAGCTCCAGAATCTTTCGCAGTTTTTCGGGCAGACGTTTGGTAACAAGATCTATCCCCAAAAGCTGCCCGTAACGCCAGGCTATATCGGCGCCTAAAAAGGAGACCCAGGCAAGCAGAAGCTGGGAAATATCTATACTCCACTGCAAAGGATATCTAATCCCGCGGGCTATGGCAGAAATGAATACGAGTGCAACAATGGAAACAAAGCCCGTTCCACAGATGATTTCTTCCACTTTGCAGTAACAAGCGTATAACTTTTTCATAAACGTTCCGCCGTGCCCCTCACAAACCCGGGCGGCTCCCCCTCTCAAATACACATACAGGGCGTACGGTTTTTCCGCAGGCCCCGCGGCGGCAGAAATTTTCAGGACCGGCAGGGACCGGCCTTTTCAGAATTCCGCGTTATTGTCCCAGCTCTTTCAGAATCTTGGTCCGCAGTTCCGCGTAACCAAGTTTCTCATATACGGGCTGAACAGCCTCGATGAAAGGGGTTGGATCCACATCACGGACAATCATCCCATATTTCGATGCCATTTCCTGTTCGTACTGTTCGGACACCTCATTTACCTTTTTCTGATACTCGGTGCCCACATCCCTGAAGGTTTTGACGAACAGATCCTGATCTTCTTTGGACATGCTGTTGAAAAATTTGGTTCCTGTTACCACGCTGCCTACAAGCTGAAAATGACTGGTCTTGTTGATATATTTAAGAAGCTCGTAGAGTCTGGTTGGGTAGGAAGAGGTGGTCTGAACTTCGGCGCCGTCAAGGGCCTTCTGCTGAATTGCCGGGTATACTTCACTCCAGGGCATCCCTACCGCGACCGCGCCCATGGCGGTAACGGATTCGATGCAAATATCATTGCCCATAGTACGGATCCGTTGCCCCCTGAGATCGGCGGGTTTATTTACTTCCACATTGGTCACAAAGTGCCGGGGCCCGGAATACCAGTTGGAAGTTATAAGTTTAATCTCCTGCTGCTCAAAGGCGGCTTCCCACTGGCGGTGGGTCTCGGTCCTCATTAT
>JAITQR010000324.1 GCA_031288815.1 Treponema sp. | reverse complement strand
GGTTTTACAATGGTGGAAGGCGGCGACATACGGAATATCTTCGATTTTTACACCGACCGGCAGGAAGCGGCCCGGTTCCGCAAACGGACCGCCGCCCCGGGGCCGTATCATACCCTGGAAGAACTCTACCTCCGTTACCGTATCCTCAAAGAACAAGACTAGTAGCTTGATTGAACTAAAAGATAGCCTAAGAATTTTACCACAAAGACGAAGAAGGCAACACAAAGGCGCGCGAGCGCGCACTAGCCCGGCTAAAGCCGGGCCGCAGTAGTTCAACATTTGGGCTATTTACTGGCGCTAGGCCGGGCCGCATTGGTCAATATACAACCTGCGGTTGCCTGGGTTGGCCGGAGGAAAGAAGCCAGGGAATCTGGTCCTTCGTGTATCCTGTGCGCCGGCCATACGGCCTGATGGTAAATATTCTCCCTTCGTGGTTTTTTTTATCTTGCCTTTTAGTAAAATCAGTCTACTAGTGCCTTGAGTTGACTAAATCTACCGATATGAACAATTACCAAAAATTAACCACGAACCACACAAACCTGGCCCAAAACCTCATAAATACAAGAAATTCAGGGTTACCAACATAAAAGTTCGTGGTGTTGGTGTGGTTCGAGGTTATCATCTTAACTATACTTTTAGCCTAATCAGCCTACTAGTGCCTCGCCTCCTTGCCCCATACGCTCAAAAGCGCTATATTTTTGATAAGGAGTTGTATATGGAAACATCAAGTGAAATAGTAACGCCTTCCCCGGGGGAGGGGCTCAGCTTTGAGAAGGTCTGGGCCTCCCTGATGGAATTGAGGGAGTTCCAAAAGGAAACCGACAAATGGGTCAAGGAAACCGCCCGGCAAATGAAGGAAACCGACAAACGGGTCGGGGAAATTACCAACCGTTTCGGCGATATGGTTGAACACATGGTCGTTCCGAACCTGGCGGCGAAATTTCGGGAATTGGGCTTTACCTTTTTCGATGTATCCCGCAACCGTAAAATTACCGATGAAGAACATCAAATATTCACGGAAATTGACGCTTTTATGGAAAACGGCGACAAGGTTATGATCGTCGAAACCAAGACCAGGCCCAAAACCGACGATATAGACGATCATGTCGAGCGTATGAAAAAGCTGCGGGCTTATGCTGATTTTCGCAATGACCGGCGGAAATATCTGGGCGCTGTCGCCGGTGTCGTATTTGATGACGGCGTAAAGACGTACGCCCTTAAAAACGGCTTTTACGTCCTTGAACCCTCAGGGGAAACCTTCACCATTACCCAGCCCAAGGATAAAGGCTATACTCCCCGGGAATGGTAAAAAAGGGGCCGGATTTCGCGGGTAAAGGATAAATTACGGTATGACGGAAAGCGGCGGTCTTCCCTTTCTGCCCGGTTTCATGGTTCACGCCTATGCGGACCTGCGCCGGGACCGGCTCTACCTTACGGGCCGCCTGGCCGATGGACGGTCCTTTGCCGCTATGGAATCCCGGTGGCGGCCTTCTATCCACATCCTCCGGGAGGACCTGCCCCGGTGCGCCGCTCTGTCCGCCGGGATCTCCTTTACGGTTGAGCCTCCCTGTCTGGAGCCTTTTTCCGGGTGCGGTTCCCTGGTCCGTCTCCGTTTTTCCCGGTACCGGGACCGTTCCGCCGCGCCGGAGGCCCTGGAAGCCGCCGGCGTCTCCAGCCCGGACGGGGACCTCAAGCCGCCCGAGGCGTTCCTCACCGGGCGGGAAATCCGGGGGCCTCTGGAAATCCGGGGTCCTTCCCGTCCGGGGCGCTTCGTGGACCTGGTGTTCCCCGACCCGGACATACGGCCCCCTGAACCGGCCGGACCGGATTTCCTGGCGGGCCCCGTTCCCCTGCGCATAGCGTCCATCGACATCGAAACCGATACCCGCTCGGGCGCTATCCGGGCGGTAGGCGCGGTCTACACCGATGCGGTCAGGCTGGCCGGAAAGGGGGAAAGCCCCGGCGGCAGCGGTCCCGCGGGAGACGGCCTGGCCGGAACCTACGCCCCGCCGGGCGGCGGCCCCCGGGTGAACCGTTCCTGCGTGCGGGTAGTCCTCTGCGGAAAGGAGGCGCTGCCCCAGGCCGGGCGGGTCATTTTTCACCCCGATGAACGGTCCATGCTGGAGGCCTTTTTTGAAGACCTCCGGGCGGTTGATCCCGATGTACTCACGGGCTGGAATTTCCTTGACTTCGATTTTCCCGTTTTGGCGAAACGTTGTGGAAGCCTGGGGATACCCTTTGCTCTGGGGCGGGGCAGGGAAGAAGCGAAGTTCTTCGCCGGAAGCAGCGGCCCAGCGGCGGTATCCCGGGAGGATGCGGGCGCTTTCTACCGGGGAGGGTCCCGGCGGTCGGCGGCGGCCCTGGTTCCTGGACGACAGGTGATCGACGCCTTGCGTATAGTCCGTTCCGGCCCCAGGGGAGGGGACGGCGGCGGGTCCTCCGATTTCAGCCTGGAAGCGGTTTCCCAGAGGGTCCTGGGAGAGGGGAAACTGGTACATTCCTCCGGGACGGACAAGATTGCGGAGTTGGACCGTCTCTATGCGGAAGACCCGGAGGCGTTCGGGAACTACTGTTACCGGGACGCGGAACTTGTGCCGAGGATACTGCAAAAGACCGGCCTTTTCCGGTTGACCATGGAGCGGGCCGCTCTGACCGGGGTTTCCCTGGATAAGGCCTGGACCAGCGTGGTCAGCTTCGAGCGCGTCTACGGCATGGAACTCCGCAAAAAAGGGATAGCCCCGGATCTTTTCCGAGACCAGGAGGTTTCCGGCGCGGCTGGGGGGACCGTGCTGGATCCCTTGCCGGGCTTTTTCCGTAATGTGGCGGTCTTCGACTTCCGCAGCCTTTACCCCACCATTATACGCACCTTCAACGTGGACCCCCTGTCCCATGCCCGGGTTCCGGCGGATTCCCCGCAGGAGGTCATTACCGCGCCCAACGGGGCGGCTTTCTCCCGGACGCCGGGGGTTCTGCCCGCCCTGATCGCCGGGTACTTCGCCGCCCGGCGGGAGGCCCTGAATGCCGGGGACGACATCGCCGCCCATGTGTACAAGATCCTCATGAACAGTTTTTACGGCGTCCTGGGAACCGGGGCCTGCCGGTATGCCCGTACCGAATTGGCCGGGGCCATCACCTCCTTTGCCCGGAAGTGGCTCCTCGCCTCCCGCGACTGGTTCGCCGGTCAGGGCTACCGGGTACTCTACGGGGACACGGACTCACTCTTTGTGGAGACCGGCCTGCCGGACGGCGCGGGATACGGCGATTTCGCCTCCCTCTGCGGGGACCTGGCCGGGGAACTGAACCGCTTCCTTGCAAAACGGATTTCGGAAGAATACCGCCTTGAGTCCTTCCTGGAGATGAGGTTCGAGAAAGCCTACCGCCGCTTCCTGATACCTCCCCTGCGCGCCCTTCACGAGAGCGGGGAGGCCGCCAGGGGCCGGGCCAAAGGCTACGGCGGCCTTCTCCTGGGAGAAGACGGAACGGCCGGGGTGGAGGTGAAGGGCATGGAGGCGGTACGGAGCGATTCCACCCCCCTTGCCCGGCGAATACAGCTTGAACTGCTGGAACTGGTCTTTTCCGGCGCCGGGGAAGCCGAATTCCGCCGCCGGGTGGAAGAAAGCCTGGAAGAATTGCGGGCGGGGAAACTGGATGGCGAACTGGTGTACCGGAAGCGGCTCTCCCGTCCCCCGGAGGAATACACCGCTTCCACCCCGCCCCAGGTAAAAGCCGCCCGGGCCCTGGGCTGGAAGGGACGGCGGGGCACGGTTGAATACGTCTGGACCCTCGGCGGGGCCGAACCGGCTTCCCTCCCCCACGGCCCGCTGGATTACGGCCACTACGCCGCCGCCCAGCTTCTCCCGGTAGCCAAGTCCATAGCCGACGCTGCGGGCTGGGACATGGAAGGCTTTTTCCGGAAGACGCCGGGCCATAAACCGAAGCCTTCCGGGGGACAGCCTTCCGGAAAACAGATGGAATTCGGCTTTTAGAAAATTCGGCCACGCTTCAAGGAGCCGGAGCAATCTCAGCGGTAATAGTCAAAGCGCTGGCTTCCCTGGAGGGAGAGCAGCAGGACCACGGCGAAGGGGCGGTTCTTGGTGTCTACGTTGTTCCGGTAATAGGTTCCTTCCCGGCTGCCCAGGGCCATGGGCACGGCCAGGGAAAATTCCAGATGGGAAAGGGGTTTACAGGAAAAACCCGGCACGAACTGGACGGTGTCCTCTTCTATGCCGTAAAGAACCTGGCTGAAGATCCTGAAATCCCAAAACAGAGGGGGCCGAATCACCAGGTTGAAGGCGGCGTTAAGCCCGCTGATAAAGGGGATAGCCTTGGCGTCCCGCATATCCGTCTTCGGGCTAAACCAGCGTACCCCCTCCTCGCCGTTGTAAAAGATCTCCCCGTTCAGGGTAAAGGTGTCGCCGAAAAAATCCCGGGCCAGACCCACATTGGCCGAAAGATCCAGGCCGTCCCAGTTTTCGTGGGGAACAGCCGCAAGCCCCTCGGTATAGGCCTCTATATCCCCGGGAAGGGTGGTCTTTGCCGACGCGATGAACCGGAAAGGCATAGCGTCAAGGTAAAAAGCCCCCAGATCGATATCGGCCCAGGGGAGAGCCAGGTTGTACTTGGCCCCGTAGCCCAGTTCGGTGGGGGTGGGGAGATCTTTGGCCATGAAGCCCTTACGGGTGAGGGTAATCAGCTCTATGCCCCCGATGCCGATGGGGAAATTCGCCTTTAACACGTAGGCGTCTCCCCCGGCGTTTCCCTCGGGGAGGCGGGAGAGGAGATCGGCGAAGGGGTAATTGGAAGAACGCCCCCAGCCGGGAGAAAATTTTCCCGCCCGCAGGAAGAGACGGTCTCTGATATTGTAATCAAAGAAAAAATCCCCGACGCTGAGGCTTAGATTCGGATAGGAAAAGCCAAAGCTGTTCCGTACCCGGAAGGATTCGGAGATTTGAAAGTCCAGGATCAGATCCGCCGACATGCCCCCCAGCACCGGGCGGGTAAGTTCCTCCTCCGTTTCGTCCCAATTCCAGGGCGCTTCGCTCCAGCCCGGGGCAAATCCGCCGTAAAAACGGAAGGAGCCTTCCAGGGCGAAACCGCTCCGGCGCACCAGATCCCTCAGGATGCTGCCGGTAAACGGGGCGTCTCCGCCTTCCCCGCCGGCGCTCCCTTCATCCCCGGCCCCGGCATCGGCCTCATCGCCCGCTCCGGTTTCCGGCTCCGGGCCGCCAAAGAGGCTGTCGATATCCTGGCCAAGCAGATCCGTATCGGCGGCGGGTCCGGCGGGCCGGTTTTCCTGGGCCCCAGGCCGGAAAGAAGCGGCCAGGAGGAAGACCCACAGGCACAGGAGGATTTTCATGGGTTTTACTTGTTCACCGATTCCAGGAAGGCCTTTGAATAGGTGGAATCGGCAACCTTGGCGAAAGAGGGTTTGTTGATGTTGATCTGGGTCTGCTCGTTAACGAATTTCCCGTCAATAGTGGCCCCCCT
>JAITQR010000242.1 GCA_031288815.1 Treponema sp. | reverse complement strand
AAGGACTGGCTGGATGAACTGAGCCTCCAGCCGCCTGCTACCATCGACGAATGGTATACGGTGTTGAAGGCTTTTAAAGAAAAGAAAAACGTTTCCGCCCCCTTTACCCAGGTTTGGACCAACAACGCGCGGATGTTCGTTGAGTCTTTCGGCATCCTTAAAGGGTTTTACATCGACGCCAATAACGGCCAGATCCGCTTTGGCCAAATCGAGCCGGGTTACCGGGACTGGATGACCACTATGGCCCAGTGGTACAAGGAAGGACTTATCGATCCGGATATCGCCTCCATCCAGACTTCCCAGCAAAACCAGAAGATGACCTCCGGCGCGTCCGGCGCCACGGTGGCCTCTGTGGGAAGCGGCATGGGAACCTGGACCGCTTCGGCGCGGCCTACCAATCCAAAATACGAGATCATAGCCCTTCCCTCCCCTGACCGGGCAAAGGGCCAAAAGCGGGTATACGGCATACCGAACCAGCCCTATTCCGGCCAGGACTCGGCGGCTATCACCGCGACCAGCAAGAACGTTGAGCTTGTGGCCAGGTACCTGGACTGGGGTTACACCCAGGCCGGCCATCTCTATTACAACTTCGGTATTGAAGGGGAATCCTACTCCATACAGAACGGCAAACCCATCTATACCGACGCGGTAATGAAGAATTCCAAGGGCTGGCCGCTGGCCCAGTCCATGAGCGCCTATGTGCGGTCCACCGGGGCGGGCCCCTTTGTGCAGAACGAAGGGTACATCGAACAGTATTACGCCCTTCCGGAACAGCTCCAGGCCCTGACAAATTACAACACTCCCGGGGCCCTCAATTACCTGCTGCCCCCCATTACCGCCAGTCAGGAGGAAAGCCGGGAATTGGCGAATATCATGAACGACATCAACACCTATTCCGACGAAATGATGACCAAGTTTATTCTGGGAACCGAAGCTCTCAACGACGCTTCCTGGAATAACTTTGTAAGCACCATTAGGCGTATGGGTATCGATAGGGCTATTGCCATTGAAAAGGCCGCCCTGGATCGTTACAAGGCCCGGTAAGTTTAAAAATCCAATTCCGCCGCGATCCGGCCGGATCGCGGTGATTTTTTAGCCTGATTTCTTAATTCTCTTGCGAATTTAGATAATTTCGACAATAATTGATGGATAATACCCTATTGGAGAGTGGTATTTTGCCGTCTCTCCGGAAATCATGAGGAGAAAATATGAAGTTTTCAAAATGCGGGGTTTCACTCATTCTGTCATTGCTGGTGTTAATGGCCGGATGCGGTGGAAAGAGCAGCGGTTCCCAGGAAGGAACTTCGGATTCCAGCGCCGGGGGGACAATCAGTTACCCTGTCAAAACCGAGGTTACCCTTACCTGGTGGCAGGATTTTAACAACAATGTATCCCCCAACTTTACCAACCTGGGGGATACTCCCTTTGGCAAGGGGCTCCAGGAGCGGACGGGAATTAAGATCACCTTCCAGCATCCTCCTTCGGGCGGGGCCAACGAGCAGTTCAACCTTTTGGTGGCGGACGGCAACCTGCCGGACATCATGGAACGGAACTGGCTGAACGATTATCCCGGCGGACCCGAAAAGGCCATTAGCGACGGCGTCATTATCAAGCTGAACGACGTCATCGAAAAATACGCCCCCAATCTGGGCGCCTATTTAAAGGCCCACCCGGATATTGACAAGATGGTCAAGACCGATAACGGAAGTTACTACTGCTTCCCCTTTATCCGGGGAGACCCGGGGCTTCTTGTCTCCCGGGGGCTTATCGTCCGCCAGGACTGGCTGGATGAACTGGGGCTCCCGGTTCCCGAGACCATCGACGAGTGGTATACGGTACTCAGCGCCTTTAAAACCAAGAAAGGCTCCCTCGCCCCCTTTACCTTCGAGTACACTATCAGCGGGTTAAACGACATATTGGGTTTTGCCCTGGCCTATAAGGCTCCCCGTACTTTCTTTGTGGGGGAAGACGGCAAGATCCGTTTCGGCGCGGTGGAGACCGGCCGTCGGGATTATCTTACCACCATGGCCCAGTGGTACAAGGAGGGCCTTATCGATCCGGATATCGCCTCCCTCCAGCTCCAGCAGGTCAGCGCCAAGATGACCGGAAATCAATCCGGGGCCTCCATGGGCTGGCTGGGAAGCCGTTTGGGGCTATGGACCACCGCCGCTATTGGGGCGAATCCGAATTACAAGCTTAGCGCCGCGCCCTTCCCGGTACTCCGGAAAGGGGATAAGCCCCTGATGAGTTCCACCGAGCTGCCCTACGCCGTAAACGGAAGCGCGGCGATTACCGGTTCCTGCGAAAACGTGGAAATCGCCGCCCGGCTCCTGGACTGGGCTTACAGCCCGGAAGGCCACATGTTCTACAACTTCGGCATCGAGGGGGAATCTTACAACCTGGTGAACGGGTACCCGACTTATACGGATGTTATCATGAAAAACCCCAAGGGCTGGCCGGTGGCCCAGGGGCTTGGGGCCTATGTCCGTTCCGTGTATAACGGCCCCTTTGTCCAGGATATCCGGTACTTTGAGCAGTACATGGTCCTCCCGGCCCAAAAGGAAGGGTATAAGACCTGGGCTATTGAGGGGGCTCTCAAGTACGTACTCCCCACGATTACCCCAACCCCGGAAGAAAGCCGGGAATTCGCCCAAATCATGAACGAGATCAACACCTACCGGGATGAAATGGAACTGAAGTTCATCCTGGGTACCGAGAATCTTTCAGGCTGGGATAATTACGTAAGCACCATCCAGAGAATGGGATTAGATCGGGCGCAGGCCATACAGGAAGCCGCCTTGACCCGTTACAACGCCCGTTAAACCGATGCCGGCCTGCCGGGAAAGAGCCGGCAGGCCGTATTTTTCGAGGTACCAACCATGAACCGGGTATCAACCGTTCTTCGCAAAGATATGCAGCGAAACTGGAGCCTCTATGTCCTCGCTGTACCGGTTATCCTTTTTTACGCCCTCTTCTGCTATAAGCCCATGTACGGGGCCCTTATCGCCTTTAAGGACTTTTCGCCCGGCAGGGGGTTTTCAAGAAGTCCCTGGGTGGGGTTTGAGCATTTTATCCGCTTCTTCCGGAGCCCCTACTTCTTCCGTCTGGTGCGGAATACCTTCCTCATCAGTTTTTACAACCTTATTTTCGGTTTCCCCGCCCCTATCCTCCTCGCCCTGCTCCTGAACGAGGTGCGGCATCAAACCTATAAACGCGCCATCCAGACGATTACCTATCTGCCCCACTTTATCTCGATAATCGTTATCGCCGGCATGATCACCGATTTTTCCATGTCTACCGGTCTCTTTAACGATATTATCGCGGTTTTGGGGGGAAAGCGGTTCCCCCTGCTCCAAACCCCCAACCTGTACCGGACCATCTATGTGGCTTCGGACATCTGGCAGGGCGTCGGATGGGGAACTATCATCTACCTTTCCGCCCTGTCGGCTATCGATCCCCAGCTCTACGAGGCGGCCATGATAGACGGGGCCGGCAGGTTCAAACAGATTATCCACGTCACCCTGCCCTGCCTTGCGCCTACCATCGTAGTCCTCCTGATCCTGCGGATCGGAAACCTCTTGAGCGTGGGATACGAAAAGACCATCCTGCTCTACAATCCCGCGACCTACGAAACCGCGGATATTATCAGCACCTATGTATACCGGGTAGGGCTTCTGGAACAGAACTGGAGCTACTCTACCGCCATCGGGCTTTTCAATTCGGCCATAAACTTTACCCTGCTCCTTATGGCAAACCGGA
>JAITQR010000177.1 GCA_031288815.1 Treponema sp. | reverse complement strand
TCGGAGAATCCCTTCAACACCTCCCTGCTCCTCTCCTATGTGACGATCGAATACATCAAGGCCCAGGGCGGCTCAATCAGCCCGGCCCTGGACGGCCGGCTGACGGTTATCGGAGGCGTAACTCCCTAACAGCTTGATTGAACTAAACAGCCTGGTAAGAGAAGAACCGGGAATGAAGAATGTTAACCACCAAGGCCATTTGGCCAGCGCGCAAAGGTACACCAAGGGCCTGGTTTCTAATCATATCCTTCCTTCGCGCGCCTTTTCGCCTGGCCTTCGGCCTTTGGTGGTAAAATTTCAAATAAATAGTGTCTGTCCACAAAGCCGGTTGCGTGTGGACAGATCTTGTAAACCGCGTCGAATCGCAGGTTTACAGTATCGCGCGCTATAGTACTGTTGTAATTGGGCAGACGGGAATATCATCCGGCAATGGTTTGAACCGGCGGCCTGGTTAAGGATCGGTTTCCCCGGCCTTCGTGGGTGGCGGCCATGGTTTCTTCCAGGGCATTGATCGAATGGTCCAGATCCCAGGAAACCAGCAGGGTGTAGATCATGTCGATAACCGCCAGTTGTTCGATTCGGGAAACCGTAGCCCCGCTGCGGTAGATCCGTTCCGTGGAAGGAACCAGGAGGGCGATGTCCGCGGATTTCCGCAGGGTATTTTCGGTTTCCATGGTCAGGCTGATAAGGGCGGCCCCCTTTCTTTTGGCCTGCGCGCATACGGTGAGCATGGCGGTGGTTTCGCCGGAATAGGAAATGACGAAGGCCAGATCCTCCCGCCGCAGATTACAGGCGCTGGTGATCTGGAGGTCCGTATCCTGAAAGCAGGAGCAGGGGAAACCGATGCGGGTAAGTTTTTGGGACAGATCCTGGGCGGCAAGGCTGGAGGCGCCGATACCAAAGATGTGGTTTATCCGGGCGGCGCGGATCAGCTCCGCGGCGCGGCTTAGCGCGGGGATGTCGATAAGGGATTCCAGCCGGGCCAGGCTCCGCTGTATGCCGCCGATGACCCCTTTAACCACCAGGGCGGGGTCCATGTCCGATTGGAGTTCCAGGTCCGGGAGGAAGCGGTCGTCGGAGACGCGGAACACGTCATGGGAAAGGCGCAGCTTAAAATCGGTAAAACCTTCGGCGCCGATCCTCCTGCAGAACCTGACGACCACCGCCTGGCTTACCCCGCTCCTGCGGGCCAGCTCCACAAGGTTGTAGTGCAGGACATTTTTTGATTCCCGCAGAACGTAGTCGGCAAGTTTTTTTTCCGCCGCGGGGAATTCCGCCAAATACCGGCGAACGGCAAAGAGGGCGCTCTCCATGGCCTAAACCTTTGCCGTCAGGGCGCTGATATGCCCTCCCGCCTCCTTGAGCAGGGTCACGGCCCGCTCCCTATCCGTCCCCAGGAGAATCATGACAATGGCGATCTTGGGGTTCTTTTCCGACGCGGCGAAGGCCGCCTCCGCCTGTTCCGCCGAACAGCCCGTCACCTCCCGGATAAGACGGATAGAACGGAGGATCAGCTTGCGGTTTACCGGTCGGAGATCCACCATCAGGTTCTTGTACACCTTTCCCAGCCGGATCATGCTGGCGGTGGAAAGCATGTTAAGGATCAGCTTTTGGGCGGTCCCGCTTTTCATCCGGGTGGAACCGGTTACCACTTCGGGGCCCACGTCCACGTAGAGCCGGTGCTTAACCAGGGGGAAGGTCTTTGAATCCCTGTTGCAGCTTATGGCCCCGGTAACCGCCCCCAATTCCCGGGCGTAGGTCAGGGCCCCCAGCACATAGGGGGCCTGCCCGGAGGCGGTAATCCCCACCAGGACATCCCGGCCGCTAAAGCCGATTTTTTTGAGGTCCCCCACTCCTTCCTCGGGGCGGTCCTCGGCGTCCTCTATGGATCTGGTCAGGGCCTCCCGGCCCCCGGCGATAAGTCCCTGGACCATGTCCGTCCCCACCCCGAAGGTAGGGGGACATTCGGAGGCGTCCAGCACCCCAAGGCGGCCGGAGGTTCCGGCCCCAATATAGATGAGCCGCCCCCCCTGCCGGAAGCCGGCCACGATGTCATCCACCAGGGCGGCAATTTCCGGCAGTATCTTTTCTACCGCCAGGGGAACCTTTTTATCTTCACTGTTAATGATCCGTACGATTTCAAGGGAATCCTTGGAATCGATGTCCGCGGAAACCTCGTTCCGCTGTTCCGTGGTGCAAAGATCATACGCATCCATGATCAAACTCCTCAATCCCGGCAGCAGTAATGGAGAATCGCCAGGTTATGAAATATATGGCGGACCCGGAAAATTTTCATGTTGTCCCGCCGGGGATGGACCCGGTTGGACAGCAGCGCCGCGTAAAGCCCCCGTTCCGGATCGATCCACAGGCTGGTTCCGGTAAAGCCGGTGTGCCCAAAGCTCCGATCTCCCATCAGATCCCCCGCCGCCGAACCGGGGCTTTTTATCATCCAGCCAAGGCCCCGGTTCTCCCCCCTGCCCGCCGTAAGGTTGCTTGTCATGAGTAAAGCCGTGGGCCGGCGGAGAAAGCCGCTCCCCTCCAGGGAGTCCAGCACCGCGGCGGCCAGTCGGGCCATGTCGCGGGCGCATGAAAAGATCCCCGCGTTGCCGCTGA
>JAITQR010000155.1 GCA_031288815.1 Treponema sp. | reverse complement strand
TGGGCCTTGACGTGGTATTCGGAAAGCCCCCGGCTGGTCAGGGCCAGGCTGCCTCCGGGGAAACGCAGGCCCGCGTATCCCTCAAAGGCGCACAGGACGGATTGGGTGGATTTAAGCTCCGGGCGAAAGCCGAACAGTTTGCCGTGGTGGCTTAGCTCGTCAAAGGCGACCCAGGAAAAATCCCCGGCTTCTTCGGAGGGAACCGGAAAAGCGGCAAAGAGAATATGATCCTCCGCCTGGTTGTCAAATTCGGTGCGGATTTCGAGGAGGGGGCTCCCCCGGGAAAGGCGCACCACGGTCTGGAAAACGCAGGAAGCGCGTTTCTTTTTTCTTCCCAGAAAATCACCGGTGACTCCGGCGGGGGGCCGCAGCTCGCCCCGGATTCGGAGCTCCCAAGCCAGGTCCGAATTGGCGGCGGCAGACACCCCGGTAAGAACGGGGAAGGTATATTCGTCCGCCAGAGGGGATACGTGCTGGTAGGTGTCCCCCGCCTCTCCACGGCTCACCAGCAGATTGAGTCCCGAATAAACCCTTCCGGTTTTCTTCACGGTAAGGCGGAGGCTGGTATCGCCCTGGACTTCGACGCGGCAATATTCATTCTGAATCCAGGGATATTCCGGGGCAAGCCTGACCGCAAGTTCCTTCCGGCGGAATTCCCGCAGCGCCGAGGGCAGGATACGGTAGGCGTTCAGCGAAAGGGGTTTGAGGTTCTCCGCCCAAAACCGTATTTTGAAACAGCGCCGGTATACCCGTTCCTTGCTGTTATAGTCAAACTCTCTGGTAACAACATCCCGCCGGCCGGAAATATACTCCCACTCTATTTGCTTTCCCTCCGCGTCGGTAAGGACAAAGTCCTGAACCTGTTCGTCTTCGATGCAGACTTCGGCATTGATAACCCCGGTATAAACAGAGCCCAGGGGGTTAAACACCAGAAGCGCGGGCTCCTTTCCGGCGGGAAGGAGCTTTCCCATGGCCGAAGCGGCAATGAAGGCGGCTGCCTCGTGGGCGTGGCGCAGGTAGTTGTCGATATCCTTTATCACCGGGTCGGAAGAACACCCGCTGACGCCGTCGTGACCCAGGGCTTTCAGCACGTTTTTCCAGGCGCGGCCGAAAATCCCCGCCGGGTATTCATGACCCGTCATCCAGAGCCAGGCGGCCAGGGGTTCGGCGTAACGCAGCAGTTCCGCTTTTGCCCTGAAAAGGCGCCGTTTCAGGCGGCTCCGGGTTGAGGCGACGGCGGTGGGGTCCGGCCCGGCGCGGAAATCCCGGAGTTCGCCGCGGATTTCCGTTAAAAGGCCGGGCGACGCCTCCGCCCGCCGGGCAAGAAGTTCGGCGTACTCCTGGAGCCCGGCGTTCCTGACGGACACGCCGGGCAGGGCTTTCCGGGCTTCTTCTATAAGCGCCGGCAGATCCGGGTCCTGAAACAGATGATCGGAACCGTTGATCAGAAGAACACAGTCCAGGGCGCTGATGTCTTTTAAGGCGTGATAAGCCTCAAGAAAATGTTCCGCCGCGGGCTTTCCCAGGCGGCCCCAGCTTTTAAGGCTCCAGTACCCCAGGGGCATATATTCCCCCGCCACCTTGCTCCCGTCCGGGGAGATCCACCAGAATTCCTTATGCCCCAGGGTCTTTAGATCCAGGCCCCGGAAAAAAAAGGCCGTGTCGATTCCCACACCCCGCAGGATCTGCGGAAGCTGGGAGACATGGCCGAAATTATCGGGCACATATCCGGCCCGGCATTTGCCGCCCATGCGGGAACAGACTTCGTCCCCGGCCAGGAAATTGCGGATAAGGGTTTCGCCGCCGGAAAGAAATTCGTCGGGCAGATTGTAAAGGGGGCCGGGGAGAAGCCGCCCTTCCTGTACCAGTTTTTTGATACGGCCCTCGTTTTCGGGATAGGCTTCGAGGTAATCTTCCAGCACCACGCTCTGGCCGTCAAAGGTATAACAGTCAATGGTTCCCTTCTCAAGCAGGGGCAGCAGGCGGTTTATGAGTTCGCAGAGCCGGATGCGAAATTCGCTGAAGGTCCGGTACCATTCCCTGTCCCAATGGGTGGAGGCGACAATGATGACCTCCTCCCCGTTGCCGGCCCGGGTCATCGTATCCTCGTCCCCGAGGAAGGATCAAAAAACATGGCTTCTTTTACGCTCAAAGCCACCTTGGTATTCAAAGGCAGTTCCAGGAATTCGGAGCTGACGATTTTTATTTCCTCTCCCCCTATGTGGGTGATCAGGATAGAATAGCTCCCCTGGGGCTCCGCAAAGTCAATCGTCCCGTCGCAGATCCAGGATCCGTCCCTCTCCATGGACGGAGAAACCCCGAAAAATTCGGGCCGTATGCCGAGGACGGCTTCTTTTCCTTCGTAAGGGGCCATGGCTTCGATCAGGGACGGGGGAATCCCGTAGCGGAAACCGGAACAAAGGGCGGCAAGGCCGTCGGCGGTTTTTTCAATCTTTACGGTGAAAAAATTGGTGGGCGGGGTACCGATAAAGGAGGCGACAAAACGGGTCGCGCTGTTCCGGTATACTTCCGTGGGGCTTCCGATCTGTTCTATTTTGCCCTGGTACATGACGATGATCCGGTCCGCCAGGCTCATGGCCTCGGCCTGATCATGGGTAACAAAGATGGTGGTGGAATTTTCCTGCCGGTGTATCCGCTTTAGTTCCGTCCGCATAGTTACCCTCAGTTTCGCGTCCAGGTTGGAGAGGGGTTCGTCCATGAGGAAAATTTTCGGCTTTACCACGATAGCCCTGGACACCGCTACCCGCTGCCTTTGGCCCCCGCTCATCTGCCGGGGATAACGGCCAAGGAGGCCCTCGATGCCCGTCGCCCCGGCCGCGGCTTCCACACGGCTTTTGATCTCCTCCCGTTTTACCTTTTGCAGTTTCAGGGGATAGGCGATATTGTCAAAGACCGTCATGTGAGGCCAGATGGCGTAGCTCTGGAAGATCATGGATACTCCCCTGTCCTTGGGTTTCCTGTTCAAAACGCTTTCGCCGTCAATAAGAATATCGCCCCCCGTAACATCCTCGAGGCCCGAAATCATGCGGATAGTGGTGGTCTTGCCGCAGCCCGAAGGGCCGAGAAAGACAATAAATTCCCCCTTTT
>JAITQR010000123.1 GCA_031288815.1 Treponema sp. | reverse complement strand
ACCGGGCTCTTTACCGATGACAAGGCCTTCGGCCACCTGGAAGCGGGGGCCAAGAAGGTGATCATCTCCGCCCCCGCCAAGGGCAAGGAGAAGAAGATCCCCACCTTTGTGATGGGGGTAAACAACGAAAAGTACGATCCGGCCAACGACCACGTGATCTCCAACGCAAGCTGTACCACCAACTGCCTGGCCCCCATCGTGTACGTGCTGCTTAAAGAAGGTATCGGGATCGAGACCGGCCTTATGACCACTATCCATTCCTACACCGCCACCCAGAAGACCGTGGACGGCCCTTCCAAGAAGGACTGGCGGGGCGGCCGGGCCGCGGCGGTGAACATTATTCCCTCCACCACCGGGGCCGCCAAGGCCGTGGGGGAGGTGCTTCCCGAGACCAAGGGCAAGTTGACCGGCATGAGCTTCCGGGTTCCCACCCCCACCGGTTCGGTGGTTGACCTGACCTTCCGTTCCGTCAAGGAAACCTCGATTGAGGAGATCAACGCCGCCTTCAAAAAGGCCGCGGATACTTACCTGAAAGGGATTCTGGAGTTCCAGGCCGACGAGATCGTCTCTACCGACATTATCCACAACACCAACACGTCTATTTACGACAGCCTCGCCACCCTGCAGAACAACCTGCCCGGGGAGAAGCGATTCTTTAAGGTGGTGTCCTGGTACGACAACGAGTGGGGCTATTCCAATAAGGTGGTGGACCTGCTTAAGTACATCGACGGCAAAAAATAGACCGCGGATCTTTGGATGTAGGGTCCACGGATTTACATGGATTTACACGGACCGGGGAAAACGGGGCTTTGTCCGTGTCAATCCGCGTAAGCCGTGGATTTTTTTTGCGATTTTTTAGGCCGCGGTTCCAAAACCGGCGTTTTGAAACTGTCTTAGCCCCATTTTTTAAAACAAGCAAGGAGCGGATCATGATTAAAACCGTAAAAGGCGCAGACCTGAAGGGTAAACGGGTCATTATGCGGGTGGATTTTAACGTCCCCATGAAGGACGGGGTAGTCCAGGACGATACCCGCATCGTGGCGGCGATTCCCACTATCAAGTACATTCTGGAGCAGGGGGCCAAGACCCTTACCCTGATGAGCCACCTGGGAGATCCCGCCAAGGACGCGGCGAAGGCCAGGGAAAAGGCGGAGAAGGACGGCAAGAGCTTTGACGAGGCCGCTTACATCAAGGGTAAGCACCGGATGGCCCCGGTGGCGGCCTACCTGGAGAAGAAGCTGGGAAAACCGGTGGTATTTGCCGGCGAGGACGGCTGCTACGGCAAGAAGGCTTTTATCGACGGCCAGCCGGCCGGTACGGTGATCATGCTGGAAAATACCCGGTTCCACAAGGAAGAGACCGCCAAAGATCCGGCCGAGCGGGACAAACTGGCCAGGGAGTTGGCCGCTTACGGCGATATTTTTGTAAACGACGCCTTTGGCACCGCCCACCGGGATCACGCCTCAACCGCCAGCATCGCCAAATTCGTCCCCGTCTCCTTAGCGGGTTTCCTGATGGAGAAGGAAGTCCGGTTCCTGGAGCCGATTGTCAAGAACCCGGTAAAACCCCTGGTGGCAATCATCGGCGGGGCCAAGGTTTCTTCCAAGATCGCCGTCCTGGAGAGCCTCCTCAAAAACGCCGGCGCTCTGGTGATTGGGGGCGGCATGGCTTATACTTTTCTTAAGGCCCAGGGCCGCCAGGTGGGAAAATCCCTGGTGGAGGATGATCAACTGGATACCGCCAGGAAGATCCTCGACGCGGCCAAAGCCGGGGGGGTGGAGATCGTTCTTCCCGTGGATCAGTTGGGGGCGGATAAATTCGACGCTTCCGCCGCGCCGGTACCGGTGGACAGCCAGGACCTTCCCGATAACCTGATGGGATTGGACATAGGCCCCAAGACGGTGGCCCGGTACCGGGAGATCCTTTCCAGCGCCAAGACTATCGTATGGAACGGCCCGGTGGGGGTCTTTGAATTTGACGCTTTCGCCAAGGGAACCGAGGAAGTCGCCAAACTGGTGGCGGAAACCACCGCTAAGGGTACGATTACCGTGGTTGGCGGCGGGGATTCGGTGGCGGCGGTTAACAAGTTCCGCCTGGCGGACAAGATGAGCCATGTGTCCACCGGCGGCGGCGCTTCCCTGGAGCTTTTGGAGGGCAAGGAACTTCCGGGCATCGAGGTTTGCCGCGGCTAAAGGGCCGCGCCGTTTGCCTTTAGGGGAGCCGGTCCGTCCGGTTTTCCCCCGCTGCTTGGAGTTTTTCCCAAACCCGGCTGGTTTTTGAGAAAAACTTTCGAAAAAGCGGTCTAAGGCCCGCTTTTTTATATAAATTTTAAAGCGGCTTTCCCGGAAACCGAAATTTTGGGAAAGCCTTCTTCATTGAGGAGTTATTATGAGCGATAGACCCTATTACATTGCCGGAAACTGGAAGATGCACAAGACCCGATCGGAGGCGGCGGATCTTGCCAAGGCCCTGGTCGCCCAGCTTAAGGACGGGAAGCACAGGTACCTGGTGGCCCCCAGTTTTACCCTGATTGAGACGGTAGGCCCCATCGTTAAGGGGACCAATATCCGCCTGGGAGCCCAGAACATGGCCGCGGAGGAGCAGGGCGCGCATACCGGGGAAGTTTCGGTCCTCCAGTTGAAAGATCTGGGGGTAGAGACGGTTATCCTGGGCCACAGCGAGCGGCGGCATGTCTACAAGGAAGACGACGCCCTGATCAACAAGAAGCTGAAGCTGGCCCTGGGGCACGGCTTTGAGGTGATCCTCTGCATCGGGGAACTTTTGGAGGAGCGGGAAGCCGGCAAGGCGGAGCGGGTCTGCGAGACCCAGACGGTGAAGGGTCTTGAAGGGGTGACCGCCGCGGATCTGGGGCGGATCGTTATCGCCTACGAGCCGGTCTGGGCCATCGGCACCGGCAAGACCGCCACCCCGGAGGACGCGGACGCTATCCACGCCTTTGTGCGGAAGGTGATCGCCGGACTTTACGGCCAGGCGGCGGCGGACCGGATTGTTATTCAGTACGGCGGTTCGGTAAAGCCCGAAAACGCCGCCCAGCTTATGGCAAAGGAAAATATCGACGGCGCACTGGTGGGCGGCGCGGCCCTTAAAGCCGACACCTTTGTACCGATTGCTAAATTCGCCTAGAAGAATCTTTACCCGTAAAGGGAACCTGTAAAACAGATGACCGCGGCGGCATTCGTCAGAAGAAAGATCTTTGAAAACATCATCGTAATCCTTTTTTCCGTTGCCGCGGTTATCGTCCTGATTGTTTCTGTTTATTGCGGCATATTTATCAATTCCATCTCGGTTTACCTCAGGGAAAACATCGAACAACGTCTCCTTGTTACCAGCCGTAGCCTCGCCCGCATGGCAAGCGCGGAAGAGCTTGAGGAATTCCGGGTTCCCCAGGACATGGAAAAACCCCTGTTCCAGGAGATCCGGCGGCGGCTTATGGATTTCGCCGAAGAGAACCATGTGCTTTACGCCTACTATCTCCGGATCGATGAGGATGGGAAATTTATCCGGTACATCGTGGATAACGACACGGACCCCAAAACGATGGTAAACCTGGCAAGCCATCCGGAACCGACGGATGATGAGCCGGAACTGGTCCGGGCGGCGCGGGAGGGCAGGGCTTTTGTTACCCCGCCGGGGCAATACGCGGAAGGCTGGGACGGGCTTATGAGCGCCTACGCCCCGGTTTTTGACCGGGAGGGAAGGGTGGCCGCCATTGCCGGG
>JAITQR010000092.1 GCA_031288815.1 Treponema sp. | reverse complement strand
CCCCTGGGCATCGAAGATCCCTACCGGTGGCTCCAGGACAAGGCAAAGATACTCCCCAACAACGGCAAGCCCTTCGGGCTGGAAGGCTACGTGCGGCTCAACTTCGGCACCACCCGGGCGCGGCTCGAGGAAGCCGTAAGACGGATAAAAGAGGGATTAAACCGGAAGACGTAAAAAAAGGCAGTAAACAGCGCGGATTCTCTTTTCACTTAGAAAAATTATGGCGCAATGCGAACACTTGACCTGAATCCCCCGGCTGGTTATTATAAAGGTACCTCTTTGTCCACCCTCAGGGTGGACCTAGATACAAATCTTGTCCGCAAGGAGGGTCCATGCGCCGTTACGAATTGACGGTTATCTTCCCCTTGGAAGAGGACCAGCACAAGGCGGGTCGGGAACAGCTTCTCAGCGACCTGGCCGCCCACGGGGTAGAGATCGAAAAAACCGATGAAACCGGTGATCGGGATCTCGCCTATGAGGTAAAAAAAAGAAAAAGGGGTAAATATGTGCTTTTTACCCTCAAGGCCGATCCGGCGAAAATCACCGCTATGGATCGGGTTTTCAAGCTAAACATGAATCTCCTCAAGTATCTGTTTGTAAAGATAGATGATCAGGGGGTGTGATGGCCGATCTAAATCATGTTGTTTTGATTGGCCGCCTTACCCGGGACGCGGAACTTAAATATACCGCCAGCGGTCAGGCTGTCTGCAAATTCTCTATCGCGGTAAACCGCCGCCGGAAAAACGGCGATCAGTGGGAAGACGAGGCGAATTTTTTCGACATCGTCCTTTGGGGAAGGCAGGGTGAATCTTTGAACCAGTACCTGGTGAAAGGTAAAATGATCGGTATTGAAGGGGAGCTCCGTCAGGATCGCTGGCAGCAGGACGGGCAGAACCGTTCGAAAGTAGAAATCGTGGCGAATAATATCCAACTGCTCGGCGGTTCGGGAAGCGCGAATTCCGGAGCTTATGGCGGCCCGGGTTCGAGTACCGCCGCCTCCGGTTCCTCTTACGGAGGCGCTTACGGTTCCTCTCAGGGCGGTCATTCCGATGTTCCCGTCGCTCAGGGGCGGCGGGATCCTCCCCAGGAAGGCGGCCCGGATGACGGGTTTGCCAACGATATTCCCTTTTAACCCGGAACTGTCCGGGGAATAAAACCCGGAAACAGTTCCTTTTACAGGAGTAATTATGTCTGACGAAAAATACATAGAAGACCGCCCCCAAAGTTCAAGACAGGAGCGGGGCATGGATGTCCAGATGGACGGCCGGGAAATCGAGGATCGGGGCGGCCGCGGAGGAAAGGGCGGAAAGGTCTATTTCAAGAAAAAGGTTTGTAAATTCTGTGTCCAGAAACTCAGGATTGACTATAAAGAGGCGGATGTGCTGCGCCGCTTTATTACCGAGCGGGGCAAGATCCTCCCCCGCCGGATAACGGGAACCTGCGCCAAGCATCAGCGGGCCCTGGCTTTGGCGATAAAACAGGCCAGGTCCATCGCGCTGCTTCCCTTCGTGGCTGATTAAATTCGCCTTAGGGAACCGGTTTCTATGGATTCTCCCGGTCTCCGGACAGTTGGGCCAGAGGGGGCTTCTCCCCAGGGAGTCCCGGCATGGGAAGGCGGCGTTTCATGGCCGCCCGCCCTGGCGGGGGCTTTCGTATGCGTTGTGCTAATGCGAATCGGGTTCCTGGGCTTTTTTTTCCTGGTGCCCATGGGCCTTGTGGCCGCTCTTTGGAATACCAGAACCGCCTGGGTTTCTGTTTCGGCCGCGGTGGCGTCACATGCCGCTATCGGCCTGGGGCTCTCCCTGATTATCCCCCTGGTTCCCCAGGATTTTATCCTGGACATCCTCTATTTTGCCGTTATGGTGTCCGCCTTTGTGTGGATTATCAGGCCGCCGGAAGGGGGACCCGGGTTTTTGCGGATCCGCGCCGCCTGGCGTTTGACCCTGGGCGCGGCCGCCGGGGTGTTTCTTTTTGTGGGGATTGCCGCTTCGGCGGGGGAAAACAGCGGGTTTGCCGCCTTTGTAAGGGCCCAGTCGGAACTGCTTTCCTCGCTTTTTGTGGCGTCTTCCGGATCCGACGCGGCGCGGCGTTCCCTTTTGGAGCAGTACCTTAGCCCCGAGCGTATAAGGGAACTTATGACCAGCCTGATCCTCCGGGGCGGGGGGCTGGCGTCCTGTATGCTGGTTTTTTTTATCAGCAGATTCATTACCCTGTTTCTGGCCGGTTTGGTCAGACGGGGCAGGACATGGCCGGGGCTCAGGGAATTCCGGGTATCTCCCTGGCTTATCTGGGCTTTTTCCCTGTCTTTGGGCATCGTCCTTCTCGCCCGGCTGGCAAAGTGGCAGGCGCCGGAAATTGCCGCCTGGAATGTTCTTGCCGTATGCGCCCTGATGTACCTTGCCCAGGGTGCGGGCATAGTACGGCATTTTCTTACCCGCCGGCCGATTTCCCCCGGCCTGCGATTGTTCGTAAATATCGCGATTGTTTTCGCGGTGTTGAGTCCCGGACTCAACGGGATACTCTTCGGAGCCTTGATCCTTCTGGGGGTCGCCGAGCATTGGGCGCCCCTGAGGGTGATTAAGCAGGAGGGGCCGCCGTCCACTCCGGCGGCGTGAACACGGCGCGTTCGTGTTCCGCGCCCCGCTGGCCGGCTTTTGTGACCGGCCGTAATTTTACCAAAATCAAAGTCCAAGGGACTTTGCAAGGAGCTTGTATGAAAGTAATTCTGAACAAGGATCACGCCCCCCTGGGTGAAGAGGGAGACGTAAAAGACGTAGCACGCGGTTATGCCCGCAATTTCCTCTTTCCCCGGGATATTGCCGTTCCCTACAACGAAAAGACGGTAAAACTGTTTGAATCCCGTAAAGGGGAAATTGAAGCCCGCAAGGCGGAAAAACGGAAAGACGCGGCGGGTTTGAAAGAAAAACTGGAGGCTCTGGAGCTTTCCGTTTCTATGCCCGCGGGAGCCAACGGAAAACTTTACGGCGCCGTTACCAGTCAGATCGTGATGGATGAACTGGCCAAGCAGGGTTTCCAAATCGAGCGAAAGCGGATCGAGTTACAGGGAACCAGCTTTAAGAGTGTGGGAAAATACAAGGTGATCATAAAGCTTTATGAGAGCGCCTCCGCGGAGTTGAGTATTACCGTCCAGAGGCAGGCGGAAAAAACCGAGACCCGCCCGGCGGCGCGGAGACACCGCCGGGACGAAGAGAGTCCCCGGAACGAAGGGCAGGGTTCCCAGGACGAAGCCGGAACCGAAGCGGGCGCGGTTTCGTCCCCGGCCGCCGAAACTTCCGTCCCTGAGGGCGGTGGGGAAGAAAAACCCCAGGATACGGGAACCAGTGGAGAAAGCGCTTCCCAGGCTTAATGGTGGCTTCCGGTACAGACAAAGTCCCGCCTCACGATGAAGAAGCGGAACGGGCGGCCCTGGGGGCTATGCTGATGGATCCCGACGCCATAAGCGTCTCCATACAGTACCTCAGGCCCGGAGATTTTTATTCCAACGCGAATAACCGGGTCTACGAAGCGATCCTGGGAATTTTCAACAAGGGACATACGGCGGATATCCTTACCGTCGCGGGGGAACTCAGGCAAAACGGCAGGCTGGACGAGGCGGGGGGCTCCGCTTATGTGGCGTCCCTCACCACGGTGGTGCCTTCCAGCGCCAACATCGAATATTACGCCCAAACCGTACAGTCATATTCCCTCCGCCGGGCGCTGCTCCGGGTTTCCGGGGAGATTGGAACAAGGGTTTTTGACGAATCCCGGGAGGCCAGGCTTCTCCTGGAGGAAGCCCAGCAGCGGCTTTTTGAATTAAGCGATAACCGTCAGACCCTCAGGTACCAGAGCGCCAGGGAAATAATTCCCGAGACGATCAAGATCATAGAAAACGTGGTCAAATCAAAGCAGGAATACACGGGGATTCCTTCCGGCTTTGACGAACTGGACAAGATGACTTCAGGCTTTCATCCCTCCGAGTTTATCATCATCGGCGCCCGGCCTTCCATCGGGAAGACCGCCCTGGCGCTTACCATGGCCGCCAATATTTCCATCCAGCGAAAGATACCCGCCGCCTTTTTTACCCTGGAAATGCCCGCCATGGCCCTGATGCAGCGGCTTATTTCCATGGAGGCGAAGATCAACGGAAACGCCCTGCGCAGCGGTTTTATAAAATCAAGCGATTTCCAGGATCTTCTTGACGCGGCGGGACGGATTTACGAGGCTCCCCTTTACATTGTGGATATGCCGAATATGAAGCTCTTGGATCTTCGCGCCCAGGCCCGGCGTATCCGGATGCAGGAAAAAATAGAGGTTATGTTTATTGATTATCTTGGGTTGATAAGTTCCGAAAATTATAACACGCCCCGGTACGAACAGATGTCGGAAATATCCCGTTCCCTTAAAAGCCTTGCCAGGGAACTGGATATACCCATCGTGGTATTGGCTCAGTTAAACCGGGACGCGGAAAAGGAGAAGCCCAACTTGTCCTCCATCCGGGATTCCGGATCCATCGAGCAGGACGCCGATGTGGTGATGTTCCTTCACCGGGGGAGGGAATCGGATAAAAAGGCCGCCGATGTGGCGAATACCCAGGGCAATGCCGCCGAGGAGGGAAAGACAAGCCTTATCCTTTCCAAACAACGGAACGGCCCGGTGGGGACGATAGATCTGGTATTTATGTCCAAATACGCGAGATTTGAGTCTATGACAAGAAACCATTAATCTTAGAGAGGGAGACCAAGTTATGGCATTTATCGATAACTACGATTTTGAACTTCTCAAGAACGAAGCGGAGAAACTGGTCCTTAATGAACTGGAGCGGCGGCTTGAGTCGTATCCCGTCGAGATCTGTACCTGCAACGACTGCGTGGTGGATATGGCCGCTATTGCCCTGAATTCGGTAAAGCCCCTGTACCGTTACTCCCTTTTGGGGAGTCTCTACGCGGCGGAGGCGCTGAACGAACGCAAGGATTACGCGGAAAGCATCCGCGACGCCGTTGACACGGCCATAGAAAAAGTGCGGCAAAACCCCAGCCACGATTAAAGGCGGGGTTCGTCAACAGGCTCCTAGAGGATCACCTTCCCCTGTACCAGGCCGAATTCCAGGCTCTCCAGGAACCATTCGGTTTCGTAAAGCCGGAAGGCGGCCAGCATTTTGCCGGTATCCGGATCGTGCCAGGAGATGTTTCCGTCCGTGTCCAATACAATAAAGTGAGAATCTCCGCCCATAAGGCTCCGGGGAATCCCCGCTCCCCGCTCAAAAGGAACCATCCCCCTGGAAGTATACGCGGCGGCTTCGCCGTTTCCCAAGGTCGAAGCCAGGATTCCCCCGGCTTCGGCGATACTGAATACCGTATCCTCTCCCCGGTACTCCACGAACCGCGGCGACCGGGCGGGGTCGAGGGGATCCAGGCGGATAATAGAAGTTCTCATTTCCCCCTCTTTTTCGTCCACCACGGCGGCGTAAATGGCGCCGGAAGAACCCCGGTAGAGCAGGGTACCCACGGCGGCCGGATAGGACAAGGGGAGGGTTTCCCCGGTAGAGGTGTCTATCATGAGGAAGGGAGAATTGCCGGAAAGGGCCCCGCGCCCCAGGACGATGCCCTGTTCGTTTAAAAAGGCCGCGTCCACGGAACCAATGGAAGAAAAGGAAAAGACAAGATCCCCTGTATTGAGGGAAATAACCGAAATATTTCCAACCGAGTCTAAAAAGAGCCCCCTGTCCCCCAGGGCTGAAACGGAGCGGATGGAAGAACGGCGGGAAAGTTTATCAAATACAAGGCCTCTGTTCAGCCGGGCGCCCGTATCGTTCCAGAGGATAAAACGATCGCCTATACCGTTCTCAGTAACGGGGGCAAGCCGGGTATAGCCGCCCGCGTTTTCCAGCTTCAGGGCGCTTCCCTCTTTCAGGAAGGAAAAATTCAAGGGGATATATCCCAGCCGGCCGTCCCCGGTAAGGAAGGCGATGAGATTATGACCCACGGCGGCTTCGGCGATTATTTTCTGTTTTTTCGCCTTCATGGGCCTTAAACCGCCGTTGGATTCCTGCGACAAGACTATCCCTTCGGCGCTGCCCAGGGCGGTAAAATCCCCGGCGGGGACGGCGACCCGAATATCCGCAAACCCCGCCGGGAAGCTCTGGAAGCGGAGGCGCTGCAGCCTCCCTTCGGGATGTACCCGGAAAGTGAAAATACCGCCGGGGACCAGGCAAAAAAAGCCTAGGTCGGCCTTGTCATCAGGCATAAGGAAGCCCCGGGAGATCGATGTATCCCGGACAAGCTCCCTTCCCGAGACGGCATCCAGCACCACGAGGCCCCGGGAATCTATGCCGGCGAAGAAACGGCGGTTGCCGAACAGGATAGGGGAGGACATGCCCACCGGCCCGGGAAAACGGCTTATTTCCTTTCCCAATTCCAGATCCCAGTAGGATATGTTTCCCTCGGGAGAATAAACCACCATATTTCGTTCCGATCTGCCGGTGGCGGCGAAAGTAATGGGCCCGGTAAGTTCGGGAGGGGAGGGGAGCAAATTCCCGGTTTCCGCGTCGATGATTACCGGCCCGCTCCTTCCGTTCCGCGCGGCGATCAGGAAACGTCCCCCGACGGAATAGTTTATGTAGCCTATGGGGTCCCGGAACTCCAGAACAAAAATTCTTTTAGGGGAACCGTAATCCCAGGCGGATACCCGGCAGAACCCCATCCCATCGCTTTCAAGGCAGGCGATCTGTTTTTTTCCGGGCCGGGGGGTTACGGAAAGGATAGGCGCGGAACTTACCTGGAAACGTTCCTCGGCCGCCCCGGTACGGGGGTTCCAGAACTCCACAAATCCGTCTTCCCCGGCGCTGATGATATACTCATCAGCGTAAACCAGGCCGCTTATCGCTCCCCGATGGGTGGTGGGGGGAATGCCGGACAATAAAGGGGAAGGGGACTGGGCGCCGGAACAGGGGGACGCGAAGAAGAAGGCGAGGATAAACAACAGGGAAAAGGTTGCCTTTTTCAGCATACCCTGGACTAAAAAACAATCGTCCCTCAAATCCGTTCCTTTACCGGTAACGAACCGCCAGTCAACAAGCTCACCTGAAGGGCGAGGTATGTTGTTCTCCACGAATAATGAACCGCTAACGGCGTACCAGATACAGAATATCGCCAAATACGGCAAAGATCATCAGTCCAAAAATTAACACCACTCCTACGGTTTGAAAGGCGCTTACCGCCCGGGGATGAAGGGGTTTCCGCTGAACCGCCTCCACCACAAAGAGGAGGATCATGCCGCCGTCAAGCACCGGCAGGGGAAGAAGGTTCATTACGCAGAGGGCGATGGAAATAAGGGACAGGAAGTTGGCCATGGAACGGAATCCCACGCCGATACCCTGCCCGAAACCTTCCGCGGCGATATCCCCGGCCATGTAGGTTATCCGTACCGGGCCGGAGACGGCCTGGGTAAGATCAATACCCCGGAAGAGAAGGGCAAAGCTCCGCAGGGATACTACCAGGGTCTTCCAGGTTTCGCGGATCCCTTTTGCCAGTGCCGCCGGGGGCAGGAGGGACGGATTTTTGTAGGTTACTCCCCCGTAACTTAAACCCAAATCAACCGCGCCTCCCTCGCGGTAGATGGGGATAAGCACGGCACTTGCCTTTTCGCCGTTCCGTTCGTACTCCACGGTAAGGCTTTGGGGGTTTTGCTCCAGTATGGGAAGCATCTTTACCGTGTAGGGCAGATCCTCCCCGTTTACCTTGAGAATCCGGTCCCCCGGCAAAAGCCCGGCCGCCCGGGCCGGGCCGGCGGTTTCCCTCAGCACCGGGTCGGTCCAGAAATAGACCCCGATTTTCCCCGCCCCGGTACTTTTTTCCAGGCTGGGCCGAACCGTCAGATCGAGGATCGTCCCGTTCCGCTCCACCTTGAGGGCAAGGTTTTTTTCCGGGTTTACCGCGATATTTTCCTGTATGTCGTGATAGTAGGGAGTGTCAACGCCGTTTATACTGATGATCCGGTCTCCGGTCTTCAGTCCCGCCTCGTCCGCCGGATAACTTTGCGCCGGAGGATCAAACTCCGAAGCCAGGATAATCCGGTTACCCAGGGTACTGACTTCAAAGCCGGCGCCCCAAATAACGGAAAACACCAGGGCCGCGAAAAGGAGATTAAATAAAGGGCCCGCAAAGGACACCAGGATACGGCGGAAGGGGCCCGCTCCAAAGAAGGTTCCCGGGGTGGGCGAGATATCCCGGCGGCGGTTTTCCCAGGCTTCCTGGAATTCGTTATCTCCCCGCATTTTGCAGTACCCCCCCAGGGGAAACATGCCAAGCCGGTACTCCACACCGCGGAGTTTTCTTTTCAGTATCGGCCTGCCCCAGCCGATGGAAAAGGCCTCCACATCAATGCCCACCAGGCGGGCGGCAAGAAAATGCCCCAGTTCGTGGACAAAAACCACCACCCCCAAGCCGACAAGCCCCAGTAGTATCTTGGCGATAAACATTAGCTCTTACTCCTCATGGTCTTGATAAAGATCCTTGCCCTTTCCCGGGCGAGCCGGTCCGCCTCCAGAACAGCGCCTATAACCAGGCTGCCACTCCAATCCTTTTGCAAAACATAGTCCACAATCAAAGGGATATCAAGAAAACCTGTCTCCCCCGAAAAAAAAGCCGCCACCGCTTCCTCGTTGGCTCCGTTGTACACACAGGGATAAAGCCCCCCCTGCCGGGCCGCCTGGTAGGCCAGGGGCAGCATGGGGAATTTTTCCCCGTCGGGCTTTTCAAATTCCAGGGTAAGACCCGCAAAGTCCAGGGAGCCGAAGGGGGAGGGGGCGCTTTCCGGCCAGTAGAGGGCTTCCTGTATGGCAAGCCGCATGTCCGGCCGGGAAAGCTGGGCGTACACCGCCCCGTCTCCCATCCGCACCATAGAGTGTACCACGCTCTGGGGGTGGATAACCACGCCTACTTTTTCCGGCGGCATATCAAAGAGCCGTACCGCCTCAATGACTTCAAGTCCCTTATTGGCCATGGAGGCGGAATCGATGGTAATTTTGGGCCCCATTTTCCAGGTAGGGTGGGACAGGGCGTCTTCCGCTTTCACCTTCCCCATTTCCTCGCGGCTGTAAGACCGGAAGGGCCCTCCCGACGCGGTTAGGAGTATTTCCGCCACCCTTTCCCTGTTATGGGC
>JAITQR010000036.1 GCA_031288815.1 Treponema sp. | reverse complement strand
AGAATTGTTGTAATCTTTTATCTATGAAAGGCGATGAATTCGCTTCGCCCGGGACCTTGAGCCGGATACGTTGCGAATCGTCGCCATTCTTATATACGGATACTTCGCTTATCGCGCTTGAATGTATAAGGTTTCTTCCGGTTTTGCCGGGCTTTGTTTTTTCTTCGGTGACGGTAAATCTGATATAATACTCGTCTGTACCATCCGTGAATTTATTTATATAGTGTCGATATTCTTGTATATTCGGATGGCTCTTATGCCCTTCCTTTGGTATTTCCTGTTCCGTCCAACCCTGTATTGAAGTATTATATAAAGCGGGAATATCACGTATTATCCGGGAAACATCAAAGCCTTGGTGATAAATAATTTTGCCAATAGTTGCTATTGGTAACTCCGTGGCCTTTCCATCACTCTGATTCTGGAGTGTTCCAAAAGAAGCGGCTATTTTTTCGGCTTCTTTCTGACTAACAGGGGCATTGATTGTTACTTTTACAGGTCCGCTTTTCTCTATTTCTTCAATTCGCGCCGCCGTTTCCCAATCCCCGAACCACTTCTTAAACGAGGGCGTCCGTACCGCATACCAGGCTTGGCGTCCCTGTTCCTCCCCCAGAGCCTCCAGCAGGAGGGAAGGCTTGCCGTTGGGGGCCAGGTACCGGTTAGTCTCCGGCGGGTACAGCCGTTCCAGTTCCCGGAGTTCCCGGATCCCCTGCTCCCGCTCCCCCGGGTCTTCCAGCATGGAACCGGCCCGGTTTATCAGGGCCTCCGCGGGGTTGGCTTCATCCCCCGTCTGCAATAAGGTTCCCGCGGCCTCCGCCCCGGCAATCCCCGCGTCGTCCAGGGCCGCCTCCGCCTTGGCCGCCGGGCCCGCCGCCGGGTCGGCCAGGGTTTCCCGGTTGGCCCGTTTCCGCTCCGCCAGGTCATCCCGGTATCCTGCATACCGGTCAAGGATGCTTTCCTTGCTCTCCACCGCCCCGGTAAACAATTCGGCCTGTCCCCGGGCCGCGGCGGCCCGGGATGCGTTGAGCCCCCCGAACCAGAGGGCGAAGTCTTTTTGCCCTCCGCTCTCCAGGGCCTCCGCAAGCTGGATACTGGCCCGTTTCTCCACCGTCAGGCCTTTGGGCATCCCGGGAAGGATCTGCTGTTTCACATAGTCCTGTACCGTGCCGTATATCCGCTTCCCGTCCTTTCCCGCAGTAGCATTCACCGCCAGGGCGATCCCCGCGGCCTCATGCAGCTCCGGAATAAGGGAGTAATCCCCCATGGCTTTGTTTTCCACCAGGGCGGTAATTCCCCGGACCAGCTTCTGCCGGACAGCCTTGGCCCCCCGCAGTCTCCGGATGTTCCTCTCATTAAGCACGGCGCCCAGCAGCACCGACTCCAGGAGATCCTCCCCGGCGCCGGTAATCTGCCCCTGTTCGTCCGCGTATTGAGGCCGTTCATATTCACCGGTTATTTTATTTTTTTGGAGGATGTTGAAAATTTCCTGGACAGCTTTTCTGTCGTTGTACAGGTCCGAAAGGGTTTCGTGCTCATTAATGGTATTCGCTATAGCCTGGATAATCCCGGGGTTTTCCGCCAGCCGTTTGGCCATCTTGATGGCGGTTTCCATAGGGGATGCGGCCTTTTGGGTGCTTACGTTGAATTGCGCGAAGGATTCGGTGGAGTAGTCGAAACCGTCTTCCAGTTCAAACACCAGTTCCGGGTTTCGATAGCCGGCCAGGTCTGCCGTTGTAAGGCCGTAGCCTTCACTGTTGTCCCGGAGGTCCTCAAGATATTTGGTGTTGGTTCCCCGGGCGGCGGCGATCTGGGCGGCGATATTCCGGCCGTTCCCGCTGACGATGATCCCGTCCCGGGTACCGACGATGCCCATTCCCCGCTGGTCAAAATCGCTTCCCTGCCGCAGCGTGCTTTCCTGGGCGTCCGGCCGGTTTTCATAGTCGTTGTCGTTGACGGTGCTTCCGTCCGCCCGGCGGGGGAAGTTCGGGGTTTGCCGGAAGTCCCGGGTATGGGAAGACGCGAAGGTGCCGGCCTCGGCGACGACATACCGCCCCCGCAGCCGCTCCCCGTTGACGTTGATGGTCCCGTTCCGTCCATAGGTTTTCTTTGCCGCCTGATACTGTTCCCGGATAACCGGAACCCCGGAGACATCAATATCGTCTCTCCCGGGCCTCTCTGAAATACCCTCCGGGGGCGTCGGGGCGGGCCGCCGCGGCCCTTCCGCATTTCTCATCTCAAGGCCGTTCGGCCCGTTCCGGGCGGTTCCTTGCCGGGCGTCGTATCCCGCGAATATCCGGTCGAATACGTTTTGTATCTCCGGCGATACCGCCTGCTTCCCGGACAGGTAGGAATATATCCGCCGCATAAACGCCGCTATCCGGTCAAAGAGGGTTTTCAGGGCCGGTTCCGGCGCCGCCCCGTTGTACAGGTAGTTCTCAAAGTTTTTGACCAGGTATTCCTCCCGGGCCCGGCCGTAATCCTGTTCCGACATCCATGGTTCACGTGTGACATTGCTGTCCAGGGCCTGATCGATTTCCGCCGACAGCCCGGGATCTATCCCTTTCAGGGCTTCCCGGTAGGCGTGGAGGGATTCGTGGGAAAGGGTGGAGAAGTCCCCGTTCTTTGCCACATACACCACCGCCCTAAGGCCTTTTTCGGTATCCCGCCAGAACGTGGCGCCTTTTATTTCCCGCCCCTTGGCCTGGGCCGCCCGGGCGCCCTCAAGGGTATCGGAGAAGATGTTTTCAGGGTCGGCGTACACCCGCTCAAAGGTTCCCCGGAGGCCCAGCCCGTTCCGCTCCCCGGCGGCCTCCCAGAGCTGTATCCAGGCTTCCCGTTCATCGGCGCCAAGCCGGGCGTGCTCCTGGATCTGCCGGTCCAGCCGGATGCGGTAGGTCTCGTCTTCCGCGGCCGCCGCGTTCTCGAAGTAATTCAGCCCCGCCTCCGGGCCCCGGCGGTTGTTCCGTACCAGGCGGTCCCGGAGTTCTCTGTCCGCCTCGGCATCCGCCTCCCACCGGATATCCGTACCGGCAAACTTTTTCGCGAAATCCTGGTAGAAAGGTTCCGTCAGTTCCCGCCGGTGGTCCACGACGTGTACCCCGGTTATGTTGAGCGCATCGTTTTCAATCCGGTAATCAATGGCGCCGTACGTGTTGGATTCGGTGGCCCGGCTTCCGTCCCCCATGCGGAAGCTCCCGGTAATGACGCCGCCTTCCCGTTTTTCGTCTTCAATCCGGGTATAGAGGGAGCCGTCAGGGTTCCGGTATACGCCGGGGGTAGTCTCCTCCCCGTCTTTATCAAACGCCCGTTCCTCCAGCCCCGCAAGCTGGCTGCCCCGGGCTTTTATGTCCGCGGCGATGCGGGCCTCCTCCTGTTCGCGGTGTTTCTCATACCGGGCCCGGATTTCGTCCTGGGCCGCTTCCCGCCGCTCGTCGCTCATGCCCTCAAAGAGTTTGTTCCCGGCGGTGTCCTTCCTGAACGCTTCGTCGCTGGGGGTGGTCTTGGCGGCGGCGATAAGCTTATTGGTGTCCTGTATCGTAGCCGCGCTATTGAGGAAGGTCCCCGGCAGTCCCAGCACCAGGGAGCCCATAAGGCCGCCGCGGAAGGCTTCGCCGACGGCTTCCCCCAGCTCCCGGGCGGTTTTGGCGTCGACCCCCTCCCCCTGGAGGGACGCCGCGGCCTGCAGGGCCGCCGCGCTGGTCAGCTCCTGGAGGACCTCCTCGACGCCTTCTTCCAGGGCTCCAAAGGCGTATCCCAGGGGAATCCGGAGCGCGGCCCGTTTGAAGGTACCGGAAAAATGGAGTTTCTTGAAAATACCCGCGGTGAGTTTTTCCGCCAGGGCCTGGGCCGGGGACCCGGGGCCGACGGCCTTTTTCCCCAGGAGCTTGACCGCCCCGCCGGCGGCGGAGGCCACGTCGCCCAGACCCATTTCTATCGCCGCATAGATGGTCCCCACGGCGGTGGCCGTCCGCCGGGCCCGTTCCGGTTCCGCGCCGGCCTCGAGGAGGTCGATGTACTCCTGCCCCCGGGTCAGGGCCATGCTCGCGGCAAAGGCCGCCGCCGTGCCCGCCCCGGGGGCCAGGAGGCTTCCCACGATCGCGGTGCCGGCAACGGCGCCGCTGAACGGCGCGGACTGGGCCCCGAACTTCAGGGCCTCGATAAAAAAGTTCCGGTTCTGGTGATCCGCCAGGGATTCGTTTTCCTGCCTCATCCGCTGTATTTCTTCCCACAGCGCCGCGGCCCTTTCCGGGTCCCCCGCCTCATGGGCCATGGACAGCTCGTTCCCCAGCTTCCCCAGGGACAGGCCGTTTACGCCGATCCGCCAGTTGTCGGCGATGGCGGTAAAAGTATCCTTCGGGGTGTACCGTTTCTCGGTGCCGAACAGGGCGTCCCGGTACCGCTCAAGGTTCTGCCGGGCGTATCCCAGGGGGATGCCGTACCGCTCCGAGAGCTTAACGGCCGAGGCCATATTGTAGGCTTCGTCCTCGGGAATCTCCGCGTTGGCGATGGCCAGGTTCAGGATCTCGTACTGTTCGTCGGTCAGGCGGACCGTGTACCGGTCAAGGTTTTCCTGCCGCCGCCGGTTTGTTTCCTGCTGTTCCCGGTTCTGCCGGTTCCAGAAGTCGTTGCTTTCCGCAAGCCCGCGCCGGGCGGCGTCCCGGTCTACCGCGAACGGATTGTCCGGCTGCGGCCGGTCAAAGAGATCGCTCACCGCCGGCCTCCCGCTTCCACCCGGCGTTTATAGTCTTCGTATGCATCCCGGTTGGTTTTGCGCAGGCGATCCAGGTACTGCGGCGCGGCGCCCCTGTCCAGCATGTGCCGCCAGGTGAGGGCGTCCATCCCGCCGGGGGCAACCGCGGCATGCTTCCGGTTGGCGCTGATAATCGCCTGTATTTCCTGCCGTACCGCCGCCTGTTCCCGTTCGGCGGAACCGTCGGGGTGGGGGACGGGGAGCGCGGGCGTATCCGCCCGCGGAGCCGCGGCCGGCACGGGCGCTCCCCATTCGTCGCTGCCCGCGGCGCGGCTTTGCAGGGTGAGGGTCTCCCCGTCGCTCTGAAACCGGTACTGTTTGCCCCGGGCGCTGAAAACCGGCGCCGCGTCCTTGTCCCGCTCCGCCGCGTTTTCGGTAAGTTCCATGCCGATTTCCCCCGGGGCGACCCCCTCGGCCTTCAGGATGCCCGCGAGCCGCTCCCGCAGCCGGGCCTGTGCCTCCGCGACCCCTTCCGCGGTCCCCAGGGCGTAATGCGTATTCCCGTTCGCGCCGGTCCAGACCAGCTCCCGGTTCTCCAGGGCCTTGGCCGCCCGGGCCAGCAGCGCGTCCTCCGATTCCCCGCCTTTGCGCTTATAGCCCGATTCTCCGGTCGCGGGGTCTTTGCGCAGGACGTCCAGGATGTCCAGTTCCCCCGCCACCTGGGCGTTCACAATCGCGTTGATCTGGGCCGACGCTGTTTCAAGGGTCATCTGGGACAGATCGTTCCCGAAAAGCCAGTCCCGCAGCTGTTCCACCACCGCGCCGGCGATGGTCTCTTTCATCCCCGGGTATTTTTCGGAGAGCGTGCTTGTTACCGGGTTCGCCAGGGTGCCGTACAGGCCGTAGACAAACTGTTCCGCGTCGTTTAGCGATCCCTTAAGCTGATCCGGCAGCGCCTTTTCCGCTCCGGTAAAGAACGCGCCGATAGTTTCCGCGAACTCAAGCCGCATGTCCGTAGCGCCCCCCGCATACCCGGCCTTCCGCAGCTTCTCCAGGGATTCCTCCTGCCACTTGTCAAAAGCGTCGTACAGGGTCCGCATCCCCCGCTGGTCCCCGGTCGCCCCCCGGATCCCCGCCTGGATGTAGGCGGCCATATCGGTCTCCAGGATTTTTTCCCACATGGTGCGCTTCGCCTTGTCCGGATTTTCGGCCAGATCTTTTTTGATCCGCTGGAACGCGTCGATCCACTTTTTCCGGTCCTCCGGGCTTAGGCGGTACCCGCCCATTTCCCGGTTTATGATCGCTACAGCCTGATCCGCCGCCGCGTTCCATGCCCCTTCCGGCAGTTCCTTGAACTGGCCGTAGAGGACGGACAGCCGGTTGTCATTGTCGCCTTGCACCTGTTTCACGTATCCGTTCCACTTGGTGTCGGCTTCCTTCAGGAGTTTTTCCCGCAGCGCTTCCCGGGGGATGAGGTCGTCGTTCCGGCCGTCCTCCTTCCCCGTGTTCGGGTCGATTACCTTGAATTGATACGCGCTCATGTCCATGCCGGCAACGGCCTGCCGGATGCGGCCCAGGGGGTCGGCCTCGTCGTCCGCGGTGGCCGCTATCGCGTCTTCGATGAGCCGGCGGCCGTCGCGCTCAATGACATCGGTCATATCTTTGATGGACTGGATGTAATACGTTTTGTGGTCTCCGCTGTTCCGGTACTGATCCCGGCGGATGCCCTGCGCCATGTCGAACCGCCGCTGCCCCTCCAGCGGCAGTTCCTTGACGCGGGCGATGTTGTTTTCGTTCAGGACCTCGGTGTAGTTTTTCTCGCTCTCCGCGGCCGCCGACTGTACGGCCAGCTTCTGCCGGACGTCGTACCGGGCGTACAGCTGCTCCAGGCCCCGGCGGGCATAGGCGTTCTTCGCGCCCCGCATCGCGCCGCCGAACAGCCGGTCCCGTTCCCGCTGCCAGTCCGGCTCGAAGTTCGCGAAATCGCTCCGGCCTTCAAGCCCCTGGATAAACCGCCCGGAGGCGTAGATCAGATCCAGTTCGTCGCTCCGGAGCTTCGCGTCCGCGGCTTCCTGCTGCCGCCTGTCCGCAAAGGATAATACCGCGTTAGAAGTCCCCGCCAGCGCCTGAAAAATATCGTAGAGCCGTTCCTGTCCTTTCATGGCATCCTCAATAGTTCAAGGGGTAGTATTTCCCAAGGGTGGCGGGCGCATACGCCGGCAGGTTTGCCGTCGGAGTCCCGGCCGGCTGGAACAGCGTATTCCAGTCTGTTGCATACTCATACCCGTATGCCGACTGGTTTGCCGCCGGGACGCCGGTGTACGATGACTGCGCGGTACCGCCGCCGGTACCGCTGCTGCTGCCGCCGCTGCCGCCTCCCCCGTATTTGGCCGCGTAACTGGCGATATTCATCCCCGCGTTAAACCCGCTGACAGCCCCGCCAAAGAAATCGGCAACACCATCCACCCATGAATATTCCGTGTTGTCTTGGAGCGTCTGGTAGTATTCCTGCTGTTTATCCCAGGTTTCGTTGATCCGCTTCCGCGCGAATTCGTATTTCTCGTAGTTCTCCCCGCCCGCCTCGAAGGATCTCCGCGTCCGGTCCGCCTGGTACCGGGCTTCCCCGATGCCCGCCTTGTTTTCCGCCAGGGACGCGTAGGCGCCGATCAGGGCGTTCTCGTCCTGCCGTTCCTGGGCGCGCATGGTATGCCGCAGCGCCTGTTCGCTGACCGCCGCCTGCCGTTCGATCGCGCCGGCCGCCGACGCGGCCGGCCGTATCCCGCCGGCCCCCAGGTTCGCGTAGGCGCCTTCAATTGCCGAGTCTCCCTGTATCAGGGCCAGCTGGTTCTCGAAACCCCGGGCTTCCATGGCCGCCTGCCGGTCTCCTATGGCCGCGTTGTAGGCCAGGGACACCAGGTTCTCCCGCAGGTCCATGGCCTCGTCGCTCCGGGCCGCGGAATCAAGCCCCTGTTCCCGGGCAAAGGCATAGTTCAGACCGGCCTCTTCCAGGTCCAGGTCTTTCTGCTTTTCCGCGACGGCCTTCCGCTTTTTCAGTTCCTCCGCGGCCTGCCGGGCTTCTTCCTGTCTGCTGAACATGTTCATGGCGCCGCCCGCCGCCGCCATGACGGCCGGTATTGCCCATAACAACCAAACTGGCATCCGTCCCTCCTATGCCGTTTCGGCGTTGACCGACAGCACCGTGCAGGGCCCCGGCTTGTCGGTAGCGAGGACAACCATCACGTCCCGGTCGTGCGTTCCCGGGAAGGGGACCCGCACCACCCCGCTGAACGGTTCTTCCCGGCCGGTAATCCGTTCGACGCTTGTAACGGGGAAGGCCTCGACCGACGGGAGAAACGAATCCTTGAACCGCAGCAGAACCGCGCTTATCCGCTTCTGCTCGTTCGGTTTATCCGTCAGCACCGGCATGGACCGCATGCGGGACTCGAAGGGGTAGCCGATGTACACCGCATGCCCGGCGATCGCCCCTGCCGCCGGGGGCGCGGAAAGGGGATAGATCCGGTTCGCTGTTTTATCATAGATAACCGCCGGCGCGCCGTACCGGTTAAGGATCCCGCTGCCGGAATACAGCGCGTATCCGTCCAAATACACGTCCGCCTCCTCTTCCAGCAGTTCAAGGGCAACCCCCGAACCCCGCCGGACGGCGAGGTACACGTCGTCGTACCCGTTGTTTCCCGGGACCGTCGCGCAGGACAGCACCGTCCCGCCGGCGATTGCGTACCGGGACCATCCCATGACGCCGGAGTTTTTTTCATAGAGCAGGGTCGCCAGCGCCCCGTCGTCTCGGGTGATGATGATCCGGGAATAGGGGGTGGAGACGAAATCAAAGTCCAGCGCCGCGGCCTCCCGGAGCATCTGGGGCGCCAGCATGGCGAGGTCGTTTGCCCTGAAGGATTCGTCGTCCTGTTCGTAGTAATACTCTTTGACCGCCTTTTTCCCGGAGGCAAAGAACACGATGGCGTTCCCGACGCAGGTCCCCTGCAGATCGTCGCTGCCGTGGCGGCTGTTCAGGACCGCGCGGATGGCGTTTGCGGTTACCGTGCCGGGGACCACCCATTCGGCCGTTTCCGTGCCCAGCACAAGGTAGGCGTTCTGCGCCATCCACCGGATCGCGTCGCTCATGTCGGAGGCAATTTCAAAGCTGAAGGCGTTGCTGTCCGTGGTTATCGCGCTGACCATCGTATCATAGACATAGTCCTCGCTCGTGGGCGTGGCCGCGGTTTTCCAGAGCTGGAGGGTCATGGTCTGGCCCGTCTTGGATTCCGACGGCTTATGGCTGACGGTGACGCTGGTCGCGGTGACGGCGGTCACCCTGGTGCCTACCGGGAAATAATCCCCCGACAGGTAGTAGTCCGTAACCGCGCCGGAAAGCGCCGCGGTCAGGTTTTGGGACACGCCGGTGATAACCTCCGACCCGCTGTCCAGCGTGCCGGTAAAGATGTGGAGGTCCGCGTCTTTGAGAATTTTTTGAACGGTCACATACTTCTTGTAGGTTGAAAACCGGTTGTAGTGGCTGCCCTCCTGATCCGGCGCGTCGCTGGCCCATACCCGCTGCGGTTCGTTCATGCTGCCGGCAAACCAGAGCCGCCCCAGATAAAAAGCGGCGCAGCCGGGATACTTGCCCGGGCCGTCAAAAAGCGGCGTGTCGTGTTTTTCGTTATCGGGAACGGTATATTGGCCGTCCGGATCGTTTATCTCGTACCGGATCGTAAAATCAAAGTTCATGACGCCCAGCGTGAAGCTGTCGCCCCCGAGCCATTTCAATTCCAGCGGCGGATACGCCCGGTGCACAAAGATCATCGTGTTGTAATGCTGGGCGTACTGGATCTCCCGGATGTGCGCCAGGGAACCGTACAGGGAGGAGCCGGGCACGCCGGTAAACCCCAGCTGGCTGTTGCCGGACATAACCCAGCCCCCGTCTTTCCAAAACTTGATGTATCCGACGCCGAACTCAAGGACGTATGACTGGTTCCGGTCGACGATAAAGGGGATAAGCCGGCAGGCGTCCGACAGATAGCCCATGAGCCTGCTGCCGCTCCGGCGCGTAATGCCGCCGGTCGGAATGATCGTGAAGTTCTTTAGCTCGCTTGCCCCCTGCTGGTACTGCCGCAGATCGATGCGGCCGAACAGGGTGTCGCTCAATTCCCCGGAGGCGAAATTGGTAAAAAGCATCTCACCCACGGGAAATCCCCAGCCGGTCAAACCACCATTCGTTCCCGTTTTTCTTCGCCGCCGACGCGGACCGGCTCGCGGCGACGGCTTCCCGTTTTATCAGCAGGGCCGACGAGAGCAGCGTCTGGTACAACCCGGGGCTTTTCTCCAGCTTGACGGCCAGCTTCGCCGCCAGGAGCCGTTCGATGTACTCGTAGAACTTCGGCTCGTACTCCGGCGGGTCGTAGTCCGGGTAATCATCGCCGGCAAGATGCCCGTCCTCGCGGGCGATCTTCCCGTTGGTGACGTACAGCAGCGCCGCGCCGGCGGTATCCGTCAAAAGGCACTCCCCCTCAATCACGAAGTAGGCGTTCTCCTGGATCTCCAGGGGCCGGGCGCAGTCCGCCGGCAGCTTGTACATGTACCGGTAGGGCGACAGATTTTCTGTTTCGGCCATGGTTAAAACGCTCCGTGTCTTCCCCCGGGTCCAGGGCACTTCCGAAAGGGCCTCAAGGAAGGTCTGGAGGTAAAAATCCTTGATTATCCGGAACCGGAGCGACCGGCCGGTATAATCGGCGGGGGTGAGCGGATCCTCCCCGATGCCGGCAAACACGCGGTTGACCAGCGGCTGGTTTATGTTCACCGCTACTGGCCCCCGTTCCGCGCCGCCTGCTGCAGGTAGAGATCCTGCCGGGCGTTTTGCAATTCCTCGTCCCAGCGCCGTTCCCCGTTCATCCGCGAGGATGAAACCGCACGGATGCTGCTCAAAGCCTCCTGCCGGGACAGCATCGCTTCCGCGAAAAGCGTCTGCCGCAGTTCGGCCCGGCTCGGCGTAAGCTTGGTCACCATCTTCGACGCGATAAGTTTTTCCACGTATTCGTAAAAAATGGGTTCCATCTGGGAGACGCAGTATCCGGGATAATCGTCTTTCAAATAGGCGTTCAGTACCCCTGCCGTGAAAGTCCCGGTCTTGGCGATGGAGACTTTTATAAAGGGGTACCGTACCGAAAAGAGATCGATCTTCTGCCTGCCCTCGTTGATCTGCGCGGGGGTAAATTCCGCCGAGGCTATTTCGGTCCAGTTCGTAGCGTTTGACGTCGTGGCCCCTTTGACGGTTACTTTTACCGTGGTTCCGCCCGTCACGGCCGTAGAGGCCACCACATAGAGCGCCGTATGGATATCCCCCGGCAGTTCTACGGAAAAGATGTTCGCAAAGTCGACGGTTGAGGAGGACAGGGTGATAGTCCCGAATAAAAAATCAAATAAGTTTTTCTCAAGCCGACCGTTGCTCACGTAGAGCAGCGCCGCGTTTTCCCGGTCGGTAAGCAGGTTGCCGTTTTCAATGACGTAGAAATAATCGCCCTGGATCTCCAGGGGCCGGGCGCAGTCCGCCGGCAGCTTGTACATGTACCGGTAGGGCGAGTGATTCACGATTTTATTTTCCGGATTCACCTCGCTTGAGAAGACCGTGTCTATTTTTTCAAGCGCAATCCGCCGTTTCCCGTTGGTCCACGGGATCGAGGATATCGCGTTTATCACCGTCGCCAGATAGTACTCCTTCAAAATCCGCCACCGAAGCGTATCCTGCTCCACGTCACCCTCGGTGAGGATCTCGTCGCCGATATCAAGCAGTATCCGGTTGGCCAATAGCGTGTCGATGTTCATCGTCCCTCCAAAACGGCGCCCCGAAGGGCGCCGGCTGTTATGCGATTACCGAGCAGTGGGGGAGTTTCTTTCCTTCCGAAAAGACGATCTCCCCCTTGTTCCGGTAAATCCCGTTGAGGATGCAGTCCTCAAGCACCTCGTGCCGGTACTCCCGCTGTTTAGGCTTCGGCTTGGCCTGATCGGTTTGCCGTTCAACACCCGGATCGGCCTGCTGTTCAAACTCAAGGTCGTCCCCCTGTTCAAGTTCAGGATCATCCTGCCGTTCAACACCCGGATTAATCTGGTTGTTTTTTGCCATGGGCCCCTCCTTACTTCCCGATATAGGTATTGAGCTGCGCGTTCAGTACCCCTGCCGTAAAGGTCCCGGCCTTGGTGATTGCCACCTTCAGGGCCTTGTGCCTGGTGGGCGGGATCGGCAGCTGGTACACGCCCTTAAGATCCGCCAGGGCGATGGTCCGCCCGGTAACGATGGTCTCAAAGGTTCCGGACGGATTGGGCGCGCCCTGGACGGAGATCGCGACGCTGGTACCCCCGGCGGCCGCGGTAAGCACCCGGACGTCCACCGTCATGCGCTCAATACCGGTGTCTTTCAGGTCAAGCACGTTGGGGAACGCGGTATCCGTCGCCAGGGCCGCGTCCCCGAAATCGTGCAGCTTGTCATACGCAAAACTTGCCATACCCCCTCCTTACGCCACCGCTTCTTCGGTGGAAAGAATCACGTCCATCTGCCGGCACCGGATGTCCCGGATGTGGGTGATTTCCTTGCCCCAGGGGTCCGCGGCGGTATACACCACGTTCCCCCGGTCCCGGGCGGTCTTGTCGATCTTGATGAGCACGTCCAGGTTCGCGTACAGCGCGTAGGTGGACGCCCCCGGGGGGAGCCGCCGGCGGCAGGACAGGATCGCGTCGATCAGATCGTCGCCGTTCACCGCGGCTTCAATGTTGCAGATGCGGATAACCGCGGCGGGGTCCCGGATCGTGATGCCGTACTGCGCCTCAAAGTATTCCACCAGGGCCTGGTACCGTTTCTTTTCCTGGTCCTCCCAGATCTTCTCCCCCTGGTCGCTCCGGGTAACCCCGATCGAGGAGGAACCCTTGGGATAGATCAGGTGGCACAAATCGGCGCCCGCCGCGATCAGGTACAGGGAGGTAAGGTCGTTCCCGCTCCCGCCCATGCTGAAGACCGTCTTGTTGTCCACCTTGCTGAGCCGGACCGCGAGCCCGTCAATCTGGGCCTTGTCGGCGGTGTTGTTCCCGTAGACAAGATCTTTTGCCTGGTCTATGCCCATCCCCTTGAGGATGGCCACCGCCTCGCTCTGCCGGAAGGCCGCCCGGTTCCCGGTATGATCCGCCATGGCCTTGTCCACCACGGAATACGCCCCCAGCATCGCGATCCGGTCCCGGACCGTGTCGGTCTGGGATGCCTTGATATCGACCCCCTGGTTGTAAATCCGGTGGGTCCCGCCGGGCTGGTTGAGCCGCCGGAGCGTGGTGTGGACCGTCCCGTCGTTGGCCTGGATGGCCGGGAGGTCCGCCAGCATCTCGTTGGTCATCCGGAGGCATTCGATGATGTGGAACGCGTCCGGGTTGTTTACCCGTTTTGCCGCTTCAATGGCGGTAATCTGATCCGCCATGTTTAATACTGCCATAAGCACTCCTAACATAAAAAACTTAATTATACGCAAAGCCGCCGCCCTCCATGATCGATTTCAGCCGCGCCGCGCCCGATCCTTTCGCGCCCCCCGACTCGGAGGTCATCTCGCCGAAAAGGATAAACGCCCGCACGATGTCCGGATGCCCGGCGATGCCGGCCTGCTGCAGCAGCGTTCCTACCGGACCGCCCGCCGCCTGCAGCCCGCGCTTCAGGTACTCGATCTTTTCCGGGTACCGGGAGCCGAACTCTTCTTTCAGCTTCGTTTCCGTTTCGGCAAACGCCGCCACCTGCTGCTTTTTTGCCGCCTCCAGCTGCTGTTCCCCCAGGGCCTTCATCCGCGCGTACACCGCCTGCGCCTGGGTTTCGGTCAGGTTGGCGGCGTGCGCGATTTCGGCAAAGGGCTTCGCGGCTTCCTCCCCGGCAAAGGAGTACCCGGCGGCATCCTTGGGCTTCCCCGCCTTTTCCCAGAACGCCGCCGCTTCTTCCGCGGTGGCGTCTTTCCCGGGGACGGCCGCGCCGGCGTCCTTCCCCGCAAGGTCGAGATAGGCCTTTGCCATATCCCCCACCTTGGCAAACTGCGCCAGCTTCCCGGCATAGTCAGGATTCCCCCTGAGGTCCTCCGGCAGCTGTTCCGTCCAGGGCGCCAGTTTTGCCGTTCCTGCCGATCCGCTTCCGGCTGTTCCGTCCCCCTTGGCGTTCCCCCCGGTTCCGGGGTTTTCCGCGGGTTTCGCTCCGGCCGCGCCAGCGATAACACTTGATAATGATTCAGCGTTCCCGGCCTGCTGGCCGCCGGTCTCCGCCGATGCCGTCTGCTGACTCCCAGGTATCTGGTCCGCCATGTTATACTCCTCCCCGGCTTTGGCTGGCTTCGGCCATGACGGCCTCCGCGATGCGGAGGGTGTCGGCCACCCCCAGCCGCTCCCGGATTAAAAACTTTGCGTATTCGTTCAGGGCCCGCTCCCCCTCGTTCTCCGTCCAGTGGAAAAACCGCAGATCCTCAAGGATGATGTTCAGGGCCCGCGCCCCCCGCGGCGTCCCGAACACCTCAAGCAGGACCTCCCGCTTCTCCCGCCGCTCCTTTTCCTGCCGCTCCTGCTTTTCTTTACTGTCGGTCATCTCAGCTCCTTTTCGAAGTAGACCGTCGGTAATTCCATCACGTCCCCCTTCGGCAAAACCGTATAATCCGTACCGTCGAAATACAGAGTGTCTCCAGGAAGGATAAAGTAATTCACGTTCTCATCCTGCCGGGACACAGCGGCCTTCGGGGGTATGGTCATGCTCCCCCTCCCGGATTGCACTTTTCACATTTTTCGTTGTAATAATTGCAAAGAAAGGCCGGTTTTTTCGGTTTTCCGTTGCTGCACCCTGTACAAGGTTTTTGGGTACCGGATCTTTTCTTCCTGAACGCATTACAAATACCGTAGGCATTCGCAATAATGCCTTTCGCGCATTTAACCTTAAATCCCTTATATCTCCGGCAATCTTCACAGGTAGAGGAAGTTCGATAGTTGTATATGATTTCCCGGAGATTGTCTAAAATAATCGCCCAATTTGTCGTCACGCTCCCCCTCCCGCCATCTGCTGGCCCATCGCCTCAAGGGCCGTCCCCTGTTTCAGGGGCTCGTTGAGTTTGTTGAAGTTCCCCAGGATGTTTTTCTGCTCTTCCAGGGCCAGGGCCTGCTGTTGTGCCTGGGCTTCCGCCCGGGCCCTGGCCTCCCGTATCGCCGCAATATCGTCATCCTCCCGGATGATGTTCTGGGGCGTCCCCGCCCCTTCCAGGCCGGCCTTCACCAGCCGGTCGAAATCCACCACGTCCAGCGCCGCCAGGGCCGGCGGCGCCGCGGCCGCCATGTTGGCCACGCTGCCGATTAAGGCGATCCCCTGGGCGATCCCGCCGGTCTCGTGGTGCTTCTTCTGCGCCTGCGCCAGGGGGCCGATAAAGTCTACTTTCAGCAGTGCGCCGGACTCCCGCAGGATATCGGGTATGGGCGGTATCTTCCGCTGCTTCAGCAGCAGGTTGAAACTCCGCTGGATAATCTTCTGCAGCGGTTCGTTGAGGTTCACCACCAGATCCGACAGGACCGCCGCCTTTTCCCCCTGCAGCTCCACCACCTCGGTCGCCGTCATCTGCGTCCGCCCCTGCCGGGATTGGGACTGGAGCATCAGGAAAAAATCCACGTGGAACCAGTCCTTGATCCGGTCCTCGATGCTTGCCACCACCTCCAGGCTGATGGGGTAGTTCTCCCCGGTCTGGATAACCGACATCACCTCCTCGGGGTTTTCGTAGTAGTTGTACCCCCGGGGAACGACGTTCTCGCTGCCCTTCATGGTCGATGGGACGTTCATCGCCGGCTCCGCGCTCATCTGGGCGATCTTGATCCGGCTCTCCTCGGCAAGGTTGAGAAGCCGGATGTCGTCCAGCGCATAGATCGCCGGAGACTCCCCGTAGGCGGCGCCGCCGATCTTGTCCCAGACAAACACCGCATAGGGGAACTCCCGGTACCCCGATTCCCGGATAAGATGGTCGTTCCCCTCGTCGATGTACAGCGACGCGAAGGGCATGTGCTTCGCGTCCGGTTTTTCCTCGTCGTAGTCCTCCCGCCGGTACACCGCGTGGATAACCGTGATCTCGTTGTTCCGCTTGCGCCGGTCCTCATGATCCTGCCGGAGGTTCCCGGCCAGGTTTTCAAGCCCGAAAAACCGGGCGGCGTTCCCCAGGGTCATGGTGAAGCGCCGGTAGACCGTCTCCACCTCGTCGTACTCGTTGGTGTCCAGGTACAGTTCCGGAACGCTGAGGCTGGTGAACCGGAGCCGGCTGTTGCCGACGTCCTCGTCGATGAGCATCACCCCGTGGCCGTAGGCGGCCGCGCTGGCGATCATGCCGGGCACCTGCTTGTAGAGGTTGCTCCGGTTGAATTCCGCGTACAGCACCCGTTCCACCGCCTCAAGCCAGTCCTTTACCCCGTAAAGGTCCAGCTGCTCCGCGTTTTCCAGCCCCAGTTTCTGCCAGACAATGTTCGGGCTGATGGAATAGCCGGTAATCCCGGACACCAGGGTCTTGAGGTAATTCGTCGGCCGCGAGGTGAACCGGTTCGGCCGCGCGGGGATCTTTTCGGCCGGGTCAAAGCTGACAACCGACGGCGCCACCAGCTCCTGGACGTTTTTCCAGTCCGCCTCCCGCTTGTGCCGTTCGTCCTTGAGGTGTTCCAGTTGGAGTTTGATGTCCTCTGCCAGCTCTTTTTCCCGGTCCATGCCCGGAGCGTATCACGGCGAATCCGGTTTTGTTATATGTATCAAGCATTTTTTGAAAAAAATTTATTTTTTTTTCACGGCAAAGGGATCCCAGCTCTTCCCGGTCTGCCCCCGGAACTCCCAGTTCCCGTTCTGCTTCCGCAGGGCGCCGATCGGGTTCCTGGCAAACCGGCTCATAACCGCGTACCGGGCCTCGTCGTAGACGTGGTCCTCAAGGCTTGAGTCCACGTCCTCCGGGTGATGCTCGTCCGGGGTCAGCGCGGGAATCGTGCGGATAAAGGCGTGGCAATGGTCAAATACCAGCAGCATGGGCCGCCCGTCCTCCCCGCTGGTGATCATCCGCTGGTGCATCATGGCCAGGCCGTTAATCCGGTCGTTGTTGGCCGGGATCAGCCTGAACCCCGCGGCCTTGAACTTGTCCGCCACGCTGGGCCCCGTGTCGCTCTTGTTCCAGACGGACGGGTCCGCCACCATCTCCGAAACCCCTTCCTGAATGGCCATGGCCCAGGACTTGGCCGCCGCTTCCTCCGCGCCCATGCGGATGCCGGTGTTCATCTCGTCCTTGGCGCAGCCGTACCACTCGCCGTAGCGGACCATCCGCCCCTCGGCGTTCACCGCCCACTTCCCCAGGCTGAAGGGCTTCGCGAAACCCCAGTCCAGGCTGTAGAACTTGTACCACTCCCCGTTTCCCAGCGCGAAGGGTTTTGCCACGTGCAGGTCCCGCCGCCATTCGTCGAACACCTGGCCGGCAAATACGTCCCAGTCGCCGAAGCGCAAAGCCCGGTAGAGGTGGGCCGGCAGCAGTTTGAGCCGCTGGGCATAGGCCGGGTCCTGCCGCGTCAGGATGAGGTTGTCGTCCAGCGTGGAGGGGATAAAACACCGGGTGGTGGAAAGGCCGGTATCCGGATCCAGGTGTTTGTAAACCTTTCCCGGAATAAAGCCGTCGATGAACCGCGCCTTGATCCACGCGTGGCCTTTCCCCCCGGGGTTTGCCGTCCCGCGGATATAGCATTCCGCCCCCGCGGGGGAACGGGCCCGGCTGATCATGTACCGCCAGGGGTAATCCGTGGCATAGTTCCCCAGCTCGTCAAACCCCACCCAGGTGTACTGGTGCCCCTGATAATGCTCAACGTCGTTGTCGTGTTCCAGATAGCGGAACTTCAGCGCCGCGCCGTTGGGGAAAATAAAGGTGCGCCCCTTGTCGGTCAGCCGGGCCGTCAGGGGAAGGTACAGCTGCTTTGCCCGTTTGATTAGCTCCTCCAGCTCGTTGTAGGTTTTGCGGAACAATATCCCCGACCAGTCTTTGCCCCAGCTGTTCACCCCGTACAGAAAATCCGCCAAAAGGAAATCGCTCTTCCCGCCGCCCGCGGCGCCGCCGAAAAGCATTTCAAAGGCCGCGTTCTCCAGCGCCTCCGCCTGTTTCGGCTGCGGTTCCCACAGAATGATGTTAGCCGTGGCTTTTCTCCTCCTCCGGATCCGTTTGTTTTTCGCGCAGTATCACTACCGGTACCTGTGCATCCAGGAAAACATCGGGCCGGATAAGCCGGAGGTACTTGGCCAGGCTGTCCATCGCCTTGATGCGATCCGCCAGTTTGATCTCGACGGTCTCATCTCCCCGGGCGTTTATTTTAGTGGTAATCCCCGCAATGGCTTTTGACAACGGCCCCAGCTTTTCGAGGTCCGATACGGTCAGTTTCCCCGTGGCAGAAATAATATCCGCGGGGTCGTAAGTAGCCAGAAGACGGTACAGCCATATCAGCTCCGCGGCGGCCGCTTCGTCCTCCGCCGGCTGCATGTGTTTCAGCAGGCGGCGGATCGCGGTCTTGATCTCCGGGCGCTGCATCAGCCGGGACGCTTCCGCCCGGGCGGTCGAATCCGCCGGTTCCCGCGGCTTGCCCTTTACGCTGTGTTTTGTTGTATAAGCCTTTTTATATGCCCGGGTTTGATTAAACTGGCACCAGGAATCGGTGCAGTAATACCGCACGAACAACCGCCGCCGGCCTTTCAGATCAGTGTCCCAGGCGTCATTGATATTTGTGCCCAAGTAAAGCGTAAACCCCCTTTCGCGGACAATACAGCGGATACCGCAGCGTCAGCGTGTCGATGATGTTCATGATCGCGCTGTTCGGCGCCCCCGTAGCTTCGCGTATTTTAGCATAGGTGAGGGGCTCCTTTTTAAGCAGTTCGTATAATTTTTCGTAGTCTACCCGCAATGCGCCCCTCCCCTAAAACACGATACCGTCGGGCTTGCCGGGCGGAGCCCGGGCGGATCCCCGGCTGCGCAGCGCGTCCCGGAAAACCTTGGCGAGGGAAACGTCGAGAGGGGGGACGCATTTCCAGGCCCCTTGCTCGAAGCGGATTGCCCCGCCGCAGGATTCGCAGAGGCGTTTCCCGTTCAGCGGGGCGCCGCAGCCGGGGCAGCGATCCGGCGGGCGGGCCTTCAGGCGTTCGGCCGCTTCCTGTTTGGCCGCATCCTCAAGCAGTTTCCGCCAGTGCAAAAATCCCGGCCGGATATCCTTCCAGCCGATAGCCTCAAAAAACATCCCTTTCGGGTTTTGGGGGCACTTCGCCTTCACGACCTCGGCGAGGTATTCCAGGAACGTAAATTGCCCGTCAAACCACGCCGGATCAAGATTTTGCGCGATAACTTTCCGGGCGCCCGTGACATCAAGGGGGAAACCCGCTTTTTCCGAAAGATTTATGATATTTTGGAGTTGCGGCGGCGGCGGTTCTTCCGGAGCCGGATTTTTACCCCCCGGGGGATCAGAGTAATCAGATCTGCCGCCGCCGCTATAAGAATCAGAATCAGAATCAGAATCGTGGGCCGAATTTGCAGCATTTTCGGCATAGGCTATCCCCTTTTTTCCGTCTTTTCGGCATAGGCTATCCTCTGGAGGGGATAGCCTATCCTCTACAGGGCATAGCCTATCATTAGGGGGAATTTCGACGTACTTTTCCACAGGAAAATCATAATGGCTTCGCTCGGAAATGAACCGCTTAACATCGTCCGGAAGGCCCCGTAAAACAGACAACGCGCCAAGGAACATTTTGCTCCGTTCGGATATTTTTTGATGTTTCAGCCATTTCGGAATGATGACATACTCCTGGAAATAGTACGCTTTCCCTGCGGCTTCAAACTTATCCAATGCCCTCCGGACCTCGTCACGGGATATATCCATATCGACGCGGATCTGTTTGAGGGAGATATGATACACCCCGGCGGCGTTGGTAAATTCGTTGGTAAGCAGGTGAAAATAAATGAGTTTTTCCAGCGTTGAAAGCGAATCAAACCATTCGTCGGACCAAATGGACGTTGATATGTAGCGCTGTTTCGTCGTGCTATCCATGCTCGTCCCTCACCGGCGTTCCCCTCCCCGGGCGGTTTTTAATGTTCAGGCCGCCAGCCGTCAGGCGGCGGCCCGGCTTCCGTAGCGCAGACAATTTGATATGTTCCCGCTCCGCTCAATTCGAAGTATCAGCACTATCGCCTTTACTCATTTTATTAACCAACCCGGTTACCATTTCATTAATTTTACACCAATCAAGAAGACCCTCATCATCCAGAGGAACACCTATGCCACGATCGTCGATATAAATATTCGCAAACACCTTTCTAGAAAGTGTCAGCACATTCATTTCATGCTGCCATAACCACGACCTGGGAGATGCGTTCACTGCCGACAGTTTTATATCATGTAATGTAAACCACCTAACGGCATTATGAAGGGATAAGCCTTCTCTGCACGTATTAAGCACAATATCATATCCCTTCACATTCCAATTTCGCAACACTGTTACGGCATGATACAGTCCATTATGGTGCGAGCCGTCAGGAAAAAGACCTTCGGGAATAACTGTACCATCAAAATCCACCGCTATAATAACCGGATTTCTCACTGCCCCGCCTCCTTCTCGGCGTTACGGCTATGCACGGTTTTGATAAATTCCACGTAGCCCCGGTACTCCTCGATTTCTTCCGTGGTAAAATGGTTCTTCCCGGCAATGTCGGCGTAATCAGTCAGCCAACCTTCGATGCTTCTGGATTGGCAGCCTATATCTACCCGGTCTTCCCCCCAGTAAGACACGGAAAACCGGGAGCCGATTATATACACAATGATAGGTTTGACCCCGTCGCCGATGGAAGCCCTGTTGCCGATGAAAGCCTCGTCGCCGATGAAAGCCCTGTAGCCGATGGAAGCCCCGTCGCCGATGGTTATGTTGCGTTTTTCCAATTCCGCCGTGTCGGTAAGTTCAAACTCCCGCCAGCCTTCTCCGTCAACCCAAAGATGAATCATTTTTCCCTCCTTTTCCCTTGGATGCCGCCCTCTTTTCGGCTTTCGGCTTCGGCAGCAGGGCCCGGATTACTTCCTGGTACAGCCCTTTGATTTCACCGGGCGGCAGCCCGCTCCAGCCGAAGACCGCCGGCGTGTCTTTGTCGGAATAGACCGGCGGAATGTCATACTCGCCGAGCGACAGGGCGTATAACAGCGCGAACACCGCCGAATCGCCCAGCTTCAGGGCTTCATCCGTATTGCCGGCATACTCCTTCCCCGTGAACAGGCTGTACATCTTTTTATCCTTCGCGGACGGATGACTGAACGCGTTTGCCAGGACCAGCCCGGCGTCCCCATGGTCAGACGCTATGTCCGCGGCGCGGGCCGCCGTCAGCCGGCAGAGGACTTCCTGCCGGACTTTTAGCGTGAAATTAAAGTGATCGGTTTTCCTTGCTTTCAGGGCCTCCCGAACCGCTGTGTCCTCCCCCTTCGGAAGCTCCAGCAGCTTCAGTTCCGCGGAAAAATCCTTCAGATTGGTCGTTTCTTTTTTGTCCGCTTTCCACCACGCCGGCTTTACGCGGAGCTTGTCCCCGTCAGCCGAAACGTGGATGCAGGGGGCCGCCCCGGCGCTTTCCGTGTCGGAGAATAAAAGCCAGTCGCGCTCGGCGATTTTATAATCCGCCCCGTCAAGCGTTGCGCTCTTGCCGAGTATCTTTTGCAGATTCACCGAATAATCAAAAACGATCATGGCAGCGGCGGCATGGCTCTGGTGTTTCCCTTTGAGGCTTTTAACGCGGTCCTCAAGCAGTTTCGTCCATTTTTGGACATAGCACCCGTGGTCAAGGCAGGAGTCCCGGTCAACTCCGGCTTCCGGGAACAGCGATTGATCGGTATAGAAGGTCCGCGTTTGGCAGTTCCCGCAGTCTTTCCCCAGGAATTGGTATACCTCGTCATTGTGCAAACCCCGGACAAAGCTCGAAACCGCCCAGGTGTTTAGACTGCCACAATGGTCTTTCTTCGCCTTCACAAATTCGGCCTGCTCTTTTTCATCCAGGCTTTTCAGCATGGCGGCGGATTGCAGATCGAGCTTCCCCTCCCGGAACATTTCCTTGATGCCTGGGGAAAGGTCCAGGAGCTGGACGCGCTGCCAGATGCCGGAGGCCGGACGGTCATACCGCCTGGCGATGTTCTGTATGGGCTCTCCAGCCTCCAGCAGCCTGCGGAAGATCTCCGCCTCGTCCAGCGGGTGCATGGCCAGCCGGTTCACGTTCTCGGACAGGGCTATGTCGTCGGCGTGTTTGATTTCGTCATCCTCAAGGATGCGGCAGGGGATTTCCTGCCAGCCCAGCATTCGGACTGCGGCAAGGCGGCGGCGGCCGGCAGTAATTACAAAGCCAGGCGCCGACAGCTGGGGCTTCACCGTAACAGGGTTGATGAGGCCGTTGTGTTGGATGTCCTCCGCTAAAATTTTGATGTCCCCGTCCCCGCCGTACCCGCGGTTAGACCTGTTTACGATTTCGTCTATGCGTATGCTTTTCTCGATCATCTTACAATTCCTCCATGTCGATTTTCTGCGGGATCATCGCCTTCACCTCTTCGCTGTGGGTGATGATCACCGTGTGGCGCAGGGCGCTTTCCGCGTGGGCCGCTTCCAGCATCCGGCAGTACGCCGTCTTCGCCGCGCTGTCCAGGGCCCCGTCCGCCTCGTCCTGAAAACAGGTCAGGAAGACAAAGCCCGTGTTCCGCTTGCGGATCACCGCGAAGGCGTCGTAAATGGCGCGTTTTATCCACACCGCCTCCCCGCCTGACTTGTCGTCCAGCAGCACCGGCTCCCCGTCCTCCGCGTCGATGACGTAGATCAAAAAATCCTCGATCTGCCTGGTCTTCTTCCCGGCGCCGCCCATGCGGGTCGTCCGTATCTCGATCCGGAACCGGTCCCCGTAGGCGCCGGCCAGGATCCGGTTCGCCGTCTCCGCGATCCCCGGTGCCAGCGCGTCCAGCTCCAGCGCCTGGATGCCGTCCCGGCCGAAACCCCGGGCGATCAAATCCCACTCCGCCCCCTCGGCCTTCGCCGCGGCCAGTTCGTCCCGGAAGGCCGCCAGTTCGGCTTCCCTGGTTTCCAGTTCCGCCAGCCGTTCCTTCCGGGCCGCCAGCTCCGCTTCCTTCCGGGCGATAAGCTCCCGCGTTTCGGCATACGCCGCCGCCAGGGCCGCGTGCCGCTCCCGGGCATCCTCCAGTTCCCGGACAAGCTCCGGATGCGCCGCGGCTTCCAGTTCATCCAGTTCGAGGTTCCGGGCGGCAAGCTGTTTGAGGTTTTCTTTCAGCGCCGAGTCAAGCTGTTCGATGCGGGCCTGGGCCTCCCCGGCTTCGGAAAGGGCCGCCCGGACCCTGGTTATAAAAATCTTCCCCTGGGCCGCCTGGGCCTCCCGGAGCGCCGTGTCGTCAAAGTCCTCCCCGTCCTCCGGTGCCGGTTTGTTAAAGGCCAGGGCCGCGAGCGTCCCGGTTATCTGTTTGATCGTTTCCTTCCGGTCCGCAACGTCTGTCCGGAAACCGGCGATTTCCCGGCGCCGTTCTTCAATCGCCGCTGCTGCCTGGTCCCGCTTTCCGGTCAGTTCCCGGAGTTTGTCCGCCGGCAGTTCCTGCCCGCAGGTGGGGCAGGACGTTTTGAACCCCTGGGCGTCCCGCTCAAGCAGCCGGATCTTTGCTTCCCCGTTTTCGATTTTCTGTTCTATATCCCGCAGGGAATCTAAAACCCGCTGCTTCTCCTGTTCCGTTTCCCGGACCTTTTGCTGGTATTCCTGCTGTTCCCGTGAGAATTCCCGCTGTTTTTGCAGGTTTTCCTCAAGGATCTGTTGTTTTTTCTCGTTCTCGGCGGAGATGACCGCGGCGCAGTGATCCCACATCCGGGCCTGCTCCTCATACGCGGCGCGGTGCTTTACCAGCTCCTCTTGCTTTTCAAGAACCTGCTGATTATGCAGCAGCGTCTGTTCCAGTTCCTCAATGCGCTCCCGGACATTCCGCTCCCGGCTTTCCCGTTCCCGCTCCGCCGCCGCCGCGGCCTCAAGCCGTTCGGCCTCCGCCTTGGCCAGCTTGCCCCGTTCGGTAACCCCGGCCAGCTTTTTCCCGTCAGCGGCCAGGGCTTCCGCCCGTTCCCGGATCTCCCGGATAAGAGCCGGTTTTTCCGCCGCCGCCTGTTCCAGCATCCCCGCCTTGACCTCCGCGTCGCGGGCCCGCCCCTCCTCCGCCTTGAACCGCTCCAGGGCCGCCTCCGCGAACCGCTGGAGGTACTCGATCCCCGCCAGCTCCGCGAACAGCGCCTTCTTCTCCCCCGCCGTCGCCTCCGTCAGATCCGGCGCGTTCCTGTTCGGCCGCTGCGTAGTGAAGGACGTCTGCAAATACAGTTCCAGGGGGCCGAAGATCGAAACCACCAGCTCCTCGTAGGGCTTCAGGTTCCCGTCAACGCCGGCCAGCGGTTCCCAGGCCCAACCGGGATCGGGCCGGATAAACGAAAAATATTTGCAGGCCCCGGATTTATTCTGCCCGTCTATCTGGATCAGAAATTTCCGCTCCGCCCCCCCGCGGTTCCGGTACACCGCCTCCCGGAAACTGTCCCGCAAATAAAAATGATCCTGCAGCTTCCCCTTCCGGGTCAGGAGCTGCGGGTACGGGTGGCAGTTCTCGATCAGCGTGGTCTTCCCCTTCCCGTTGGCGCCGCAGAGGGCTATCAGCCCCGGATCGTACCCGTCGAAGTTGATCGCGATTTCCTCTTTGCCGATCCCCTTCCGGATCCCCACGGCCCCCCGGAGCCGCACCGACACCAGCGACCATTCCCCGCTGGCGTTCCCCCCGCCTTCCGTCAGACGGTCCCGGAGTTCGCCGATCTTTGCGAATAATTTGTCACGGAAAAGATGAATATTCCGGTTTGAGTTTTCCGCCCAGATCTCGAACTTCCGTTCCGGCGTCGACGCTTCGGCAATCTCCGCCGCCCGCACCGTTTCCACCGGCAGTTCGTTCACCGTTACCCGGGAGCCGAAGGCGGCGCCGCAGAACAGCAGATCGTCCAGGATGTCGCTGCTGTCGATAAGGGCGCGTTCCTCTTTGGCGCAGGTAATCTCCAGCCAGACCCGCCGGCCTTTTACTTCGTCCGTGACATACGGCCGCACCTCCGGGTAGACCGATTCCAGTTTCAGGTTTTGCGGATGGGGAAAATGCGGCGTATCAATTAATCCCATCATAAATCCGCGGCCATCGAGCTGTGGAGCTATTTCTATTACGTTAAATTTAGCCTGGTGCGTCTCGCCGAAGTTTTTCGGGTAAATACTCCCGGCGTAATACGCCGGCAGGTTTCCCGCCCGCTGCGGCTTGTGGATATGCCCCAGGGCGTAGTAATCCGCCCCGATGTCCGCCAGGTCATCAATGGTGATGGCGATCCCCGTCCCCCGCTCAACGGTCTGATCGTTCTGGAGGGAAGCCCCCGCCACCTCCCCGTGGTACAGCACCACGCAGGGAATGTCCGGGTACTCCCGCCGCTTGGCCGCCAGGGTAAAACACAGCCGGCGCATGGCGTCCCGGACCGCCTCCTCGGTCTCGTCTTTCCCCGCCGCTTCCCCGGCCAGTAGGTACTTCTTCCGCGGTTCCGGGATGCCGAAGAGGATGGCTTTCGTTTTTTCATCCACCCATTTTTCACCGTTCTTTTGGATTTTTTTGTCCACGAGAAAATACGCTTGCCCCGGCTCCAGTATCGTGATACCATACGTGGTAGTGAGCTTTCGGAACACTTCCAGACTCCCGTCGGTGTCGTGCGAAGGCGTCCCGTAGATCATGGCCACCGGCGCAAGGTCCGCGATCTCACGAATCGCGTCCACAAACCGGTTGTACCCCGAAGCCTCGGTATTCAGTATCGAGGCGTCCCA